>SVKG01000012.1 GCA_015068565.1 Oscillospiraceae bacterium
ATACAAATGCAAACGTGGCAACCGGAGATTGAATGTATGCCCCGGGAAGAACTCAAAAAACTTCAAAGCACCCGATTGGTTAATCAGGTGAAAAGAATGTATGAAAGAGTTGAACTTTTCAGAAAAAGAATGGACGAAAAAGGGTTAAAGCCCACAGACATCAAAGGCGTGGAGGATTTACACAAACTCCCCTTTTCGTACAAGCAGGATTTGAGAGATTATTACCCCTACGGACTTTTTGCCGAACCCCTTAAAAACATTGTACGCGTACACGCGTCCAGTGGTACAACGGGCAAAAAGATTGTTGTCGGTTATACTCAAAAAGACCTTGACGACTGGGCAAACGGTGTTGCAAGAATGTTTACTGCAATCGGCCTTGGTGACGAGGACTTTATCCATGTGGCGTACGGTTACGGTCTTTTTACAGGCGGATTAGGTGCCCATGACGGTGCACAGAAGATAAATGCTACCGTTATTCCTATTTCATCAGGCAACACCTAGAACCAACTGCAAACCCTCGTGGACTTCGGCTCTACTGCACTCTGCTGCACACCGTCTTATGCAATGTATCTGGGTGAAGCGGCAGAAGAAGCAGGGATCATTGACAAACTCAAACTCAAAGCAGGTATATTCGGTGCTGAACCCTGGACGGAGGATATGAGAAAAGCGATTGAGTCAAAACTTAAAATAAAGGCTTATGATATCTACGGTCTTTCGGAAATTATGGGTCCCGGTGTTGCTTATGAATGTGCCGAGCAAAAGGGTATGCATATCTGTGAGGATATGTTTATTGCGGAAATTATTGACCCTGACACAGGCGAAGTTCTGCCCGAGGGTTCAACAGGCGAATTGGTATTTACCACAATCACCAAGGAAGGATTCCCCGTTATAAGATACAGAACAAGAGATATTTGCTCTCTTATATACGAACCCTGCAAATGCGGAAGAACTCATATCCGCATGAACAAGCCCCAGGGCAGAAGCGACGATATGCTTATTATAAGAGGCGTAAATGTGTTCCCCTCACAGATTGAAGAAGTGTTGCTTAAAGTCAACGGTGATGTAACCCCCAACTATCAGATTGTGGTGGACAGAGTTGACAACAATGATACTTTTGACGTAAATGTTGAAATGAGCGAAACTTTATTTGCCGATGATATAAAATCTATTGAAAAAGTGGAAAAACAGATTACCGCAGACCTCAGAAGTATGCTTGGAATCGGTGCAAAGGTACACCTTGTTAACCCTAAATCTATCCAGCGCAGCGAAGGTAAGGCAAAGCGTGTTATTGATAACAGAAAACTGTAAGGAGGGTATTGAAATGTTAATTAAACAGTTATCTATTTTTGTTGAAAACAAACCGGGCAGATTGGTTACGGTTATTGACGAACTTGCCAAAAACCACATTGACATCAGTGCTCTTTCAATTGCAGATACTGCCGAATACGGAATAGTAAGAATGATTGTCAGCAATCCTGATCTGGCTGTGGCTGTACTTATGGAAATAGGTGTGTTTGTTAAAATTACCGATGTTATTGCAGTTACTATTGACGACACTCCCGGCGGTCTTGCAAAATCATTACACGCTATAACCGACGAGGGTGTGGAAATTGAGTATATGTACGCCTTTGTAGGCAATATGGAAGGCAAGGCAGTTATGATTCTTAAAGTGAGCCACCCGGAAAAGGCGGTTGAACTTTTAAAAGAAACTTCCGTTGAAGTGCTTAAAGCACGTGACGTATACAGAATTCATTAAGGGATTATTTAAAGCAAAAAAACACACTCTTTTGAGTGTGTTTTTCATAGCGGAGTTATTTCACTTGCCGTAGGCAAATTTCATTGAAAAAAGCATCGACAACGTCGATGCTTTTTTCTAATGGAGCATAGCGGGATCGAACCGCTGACCTCTACACTGCCAGTGTAGCGCTCTCCCAGCTGAGCTAATGCCCCGAACAACAATAGTATATTAACACATTTTTTATGCCAAGTCAATAGAAACATAAAAAATCAGGTGTTGTGTTTTGACACAACACCTGATTTTTTATTTATGGATATACTCTTCATTTCGTTTATAGGGGCTATCTAAAAGCATATGTTTTATCACTTCCGCCTTTTTGCCCTCTACAAGAAACTGCACACTGTCAACCGTGGCAAGTTCTGTAAGTGAGTTTACTATCGAATACACCGTAAACGCCTCGGCGGTACTGCCATGACCATGCTTGGTAATAAACTCCGAAGAAAGATTTACAAAGCATATTCCGTCTTTTGTTTCAACGGATAAAACCTTTGTTTCCGCCGGAATAGTGCTTATAAGGTCTTCGCTTTCCGGACCTTTTAAAAGTTCATGAACAATGGTTTTTTCCAGGCTGTTATCAACCATGGAAACTGTACGCAGTTCCTCTTTAAGATTTATCAGGTTTTTATCGGGATAATACAAAATAACAGAAACCATTTTGGCGCTCTCACTACTTGTTGAGTTGAGCATTATATCCTCTTTGCCCAGCGCACCTACCGGTACATTGGAGGAATTAACAAGTTCTGTACCCTCTATGAAAATTTTTACCTTATCTATACCCTCTATATCGCACAGGGTATTTACAACAGAATACCGTGCCAGAAGTTCCTGTATTTTCGTATCGTCATTTTCCGGAAAATAATCTTTGCTGAAATTTACCAGTGCCACGGAATCTTTGATATCCAAATCAATCAAAACTGTTTTGGGTGGTATAACACCATGGGAATCCCCAGTTGCGGGGCCTTTGATAAGTTCTGCAATAACGGCACGGGCTGTACGCTCCAAACCACGCTCATCAATATTGCGCTGTTCCACAACAAGATCATTCTTTTGCTGATTGGCAAAATACAAATTATATAACTTTCCGTCTGTGGATGTATTCATTACACATCCGGTTACGGCACATATCAACACAAAGATTAAAACCGATACGCTGATAATCCGTTTCATACTTATCACTCCTTATAGCGATATATAGTATTATAACACAAAAACTTTACAAATAAATGAATTTGTATTACAAAAGTGTTAACTTTTATCTGTGAGAGGAAGAACAATTATAAACTCACTGCCCATATTCATCTCGCTTATAACATCAATATGTCCGCCGTGAGCCTTTACCGCCGCATTGGCAATAGCCAGTCCCAGACCCGTTCCGCCGGTCTCTCTTGAACGGGCTTTATCCACACGGTAGAATCTTTCAAATATATGCTCCGCATCCTCGGGGCTCATTCCTACACCGTTATCACGAATTCTTACTATGGCGTTATTATTGTTCTTTTCGAGAATAATGTTTACCTCGCCGCCATTGTTGGAGTATTTGATTGCATTGTCGCAAATATTATATATAGCCTGAAACAGTGTATCTTTATCCCCTAATATATATATTTCCTTTTCACCGCTTAAATTCAGCGTAACTTTTGAATCCATGGCAAGGGGATACAGAGTTTTGGCAATACCCAATACAAAAGCACCTAAATCGAAAAGTTCAAAATTTACCTGTCCGCTCTCTATCTGGGTATCGAGTTTGGTTATGTTTAAAAGTTTATTTATTATACGATTGAGTCTGTCGGCTTCGTTATTGATATCAACAAGAAATTCATTAGTCTGCTCTCTTGATATATCAGGGTTCTGCAAGATGGAATCCGCCATAAGTTTAATAGAACTCAACGGAGTTTTAAGTTCGTGGGATGCATCGGAAACAAACTGTATCCTCTGCCGTTCATTAAGTGCAAGTTTTTCTGCCATTGTATTAAACGCCATACCCATACGGGCTATTTCGTCATTGCCCTTGATTTCCATCTTTTCGTCAAGAACACCATCACTCATAAGGGTGATTTTATCGGTGAAATTGATGATACGGCGGGTCATGAAATTTACCATGATAAAAATAACAAGACCAACGAGCAAACCGCTCACAATTGCTATAAACACAAAACTTTCACGCATTGCCGAGGTGAAAAGTCTTACCCCCTCTGCTGTATACACTACATTGACTGCACCTATGATTCCCGAACCCGAATTTATCGGTACCGACACGTCTATAATATCTATACCGGTGGTTTCGTCTTTATAATTCTCGTTGCCTTCCTTACCGCCGAGAGATGTTATAACCGATTTTTTAACCTGTGCCTTACCCAAAATGGCCTGGTTATTATGAGAGTCATAAATGGCAAGGGAGTCCTTATTTATTATCAAAACCCTCATTTTATCATCAAGCAAAAGCGATTTCAAAAACGGTGAAAAGTCTTCGCTTACATGACTGTTATCTTCACTTATATAATTGGCCGCAAAACTTGAAATTATATTGGCTATTTTTGAGGCGTTCATCTTCTCCTCTGAAATGAAAAAGTTATTGGTCGTCGCAATTATATAATATCCTATCAGAGAAAGGGTAAGAATGAATACCGTAAAATATGTCACCACAAGGCGAACCGTCATACTGTCTAAACGATTAATCAGCCTCTTTAAAATAATAACCAGCCCCCCACTTTGTAAGTATATAATCAGGTTCCGCAGGATTGGGTTCTACTTTTTCGCGCAGACGCCTTATATGAACATCCACAGTACGCGCATCGCCGGGATAATCATACCCCCATATCATATCGAGAAGATTCTCTCTGCTGTAAACCTTGCCGGGATTACATACAAACAAATCCATCAAATCAAACTCTTTACTTGTAAGGTCTACCGTTCTGCCATCCACCGTAACCTTACGCTGATTATAGTCTAAAATTACACCGCCGATATTTATCCGGGTTTTACTGCCGGGTTTACCTACTGTGGTTACTCTGCGCATTATAGCCTTTACACGGGCTTTGAGTTCTAATATATTAAACGGTTTGGTGATATAATCATCAGCACCGTATTCAAGACCGAGAATTTTATCCATATCCTCTGTTTTGGCGGTAAGCATTATAATCGGAACACCCGAAAATTCACGGATTTTCTGGCATACAGTCAATCCGTCAATCTCCGGGAGCATCAAATCTAAAATTATAAGGTCTAAACTTTTATCTCGGGCAAGTTTTAACGCCTCCGCACCATCATACGCGGTTTCTACCGTATAACCCTCTTGCTCAAAATTGAATTTAAGTCCTTTTACAAGAAGTTTCTCATCATCTACTATAAGAATTTTCATACTATACCTCTATTCGACAGTTAAGTATTTACTGATATTCAAATATGTTTTATCCCCTATTCCTTCAACAAGTTTAAGTTCTTCGGTGGTTTTAAATCCGCCGTAATCTTCCCTGAACTTTATTATCGACTGAGCGGTCTTCTCACCTATGCCGGGCAGTTCACACAGTTGCTCAACTCCGGCGGTATTGATATTTATTTTAAACACTATCTCTTCTCTGGCTGCTTCTGCTTTTGCGGTTTCTTCGTACATATCTGACGGGGTAATATCTGACGGCTCAAAGCCCTGCTGAGTAAGTACCGCAACACTGTCATACCTGTTGCGCAAGGTGTTGCCTATTAAACAAACCGCACCGAACATTACAATCGCTGCTATCCACTTTATTGCGCTCTTATCCATAATTATTCAAGAAAATCCTTTAATCTCTTACTTCTGCTGGGGTGACGGAGTTTGCGCAATGCCTTCGCCTCAATCTGGCGTATTCTCTCACGGGTTACCTTGAACTCTCTGCCGACTTCTTCAAGAGTTTTTGCCCGTCCGTCATCAAGACCGAATCTCAAACGCAAAACCTTTGCCTCTCTGGGAGTAAGGGAACTTAAAACATCCATAAGTTGTTCTTTAAGCAGTTGGAATGTTGCAACCTCGGAAGGAGCAGGTGCATCTTTATCTTGAAGGAAGTCTCCCAAAATACTGTCTTCCTCTTCACCGATAGGCTTTTCCAGAGAAACAGGCTCCTGAGCAATCTTCATTATCTCTCTTACACGCTCCTCGCTCATATTCATCGCTTTGGCAATTTCATCAACATGAGGGTCTCTGCCAAGGTCTTGCAGCAATGTTCTTGACACGCGCATAAGGCGATTGATGGTCTCTACCATGTGAACGGGTATACGGATTGTTCTCGCCTGGTCGGCAATCGCTCTTGTTATTGCTTGTCTTATCCACCATGTGGCATAAGTAGAAAACTTAAAGCCTTTTGTATAGTCAAACTTTTCTACCGCTTTGATAAGACCCAGGTTACCCTCCTGTATAAGGTCGAGGAAAAGCATTCCTCTGCCCACATAACGTTTGGCAATAGAAACAACAAGTCTCAGGTTCGCTTCGGACAGACGCTTCTTTGCAGCAGCATCGCCATTCGCCATTTTTTCCGCAAGTTCAATCTCTTCTTCCGCAGAAAGAAGGGGCACTTTACCTATCTCTTTAAGATACATACGAACAGGATCGTCTACGCTGACTCCCTCGGGAATCGACAAATCCATCTCCTTATCGTCTGCCTCGTTGCTCTCGTTCTGGATGGCTTCCAGTTCCTTTTCAAGGTCTTCTACAAGTTCAACGCCGTTGGCCTCCATCTTGTCGTATATACTCTCTTTTTGTCTTTGGTCAAGTTCAAAATCAGCAAGTGCTTCGTTTATCTCGTTAAACGAAAGTACTCCCTTTTTTTTGCCCATTTCAACAAGTTCTTTGATTATCAGTTTTTTTGTTTCAGCAGGATTGGAATTGAGTTCCGGCACCTTCTGTTCATTATTTACCTGATTCTCTGTCATTTGTTTATGCTCCTTCATTAGTTATTTTTCTTAATCATTTCGTTTAGTTTTTCTACGCTTCCGCTGTTTAACACATCAAAGATCTTTGCAACACGCATCTCTTCATTAACTATCCTGATAAAATCTTTCATCGCTTTGCCCTCGTCCGATATATGGGTGTCTATACTCAATATCCGCGAAAGGGTTTTGATATGCTCCTCCGAAAGTGATGCCATCATAAGATTTACGTCTACACGTTTGCCCTCGTCATAGAGGGTTTTTATATACTTAAATATCTCACCGGCGGCTCCGTCGCCGAACATATCCTCAGTTAGTGCAGTTTTATTGGCTGCATAAAGATTTATATCGGAAAGTATCAACGCTATCACGCCCTCACGGGCTTTATCGAGTTTCGTTCTGCCGGTATCCGCCTGACTTCTTTTAATCTCCGCGGTCTTCTCTGCCCTTGCGGGTGTGCTGACTTTTTTGATACCAAGTTGGGAATACAACGCCTGGGGTGATACCGCCGTAATGGACGACAGTTTGTTTACATAAACATCGAGTTCAACAGGGTTTGTAACAAGCAGCAGATACGGTATCAGCGACTCTATATACGCTACCTTTTCTCCGTCAATATTTATGTCAAATTTTTCCCTAAAATATTCTATTAAATACGTTATATCCGTTTTTCTCCCTTTTAAAGCAGTATTAAAACTGTCTTTTCCCATTTTTTTGATATATTCGTCAGGGTCTTTGCCTCCCGACAGATACATAACCGATGCCTTAACCTCTGCATTGCGCATAATGGTTATCGCCTTTTCCGTAGCCGTTCTACCCGCACCATCACTGTCGTAACAAATAACTACTTCTTTAAAATACTTTTTAAGCATCTTTGCCTGATCGGGAGTGATCGCCGTACCAAGTGTAGCAACGGCATTGGTATATCCGTGCATAGCAAGGGCAATTACATCCATATACCCCTCTACGAGAATAACCGTATCGGACCTGGTGCGTTTGGCAATATTTAATGCAAAAAGGTTTTTACCTTTACTAAAAACAGGTCCCTCGGGTGAGTTTAAGTATTTTGGTTTATCGTCATTGAGTACCCGTCCGCCAAAACCTATTATATTATCCCGCTCATCAAATATCGGGAACATAACCCTATGGCGGAAACGGTCATAAAACTTACCGCTATCATTACCTACTATAAGTCCTGCTTTTAAAATATCGCTCTCGGTATAACCTTTATTTTTAAGGTGAGTAAACATATCATCCCAGCCGTCTCTGGCATATCCCAGGAGATATCGTTTTGCCCACGCTCCGTCTATTTCTCTGCCTTTGAAATATGCAATCGCATCTTTACTGTTTTTTAAATTCTCATAAAACTTATCGGCGGCGGCTTGGTTTATCTCATAAATGAGTTCCCTCTCCTTACGCCTCTGATCACTTTTATGATAATCAAAGGAGTCTGCCTTAGGCAGTTCCACATTGGCTTTCTCCGCCATCCTCTTGACTGCTTCATAAAAAGAAAGGTTTTCAATCTTCATATAAAACCCGATTGAATTTCCTCCCTCTCCGCATCCGAAACAATGGAATATCCCCTTTTGCGGTGAAACAGAAAAAGATGGAGTCTTTTCATTATGGAAAGGACACAGCCCTATATATGACGAACCTGTTCTCTTTAACGAAACATATTGCGACACAAGTTCATATATATCGTTTTTTTCAGCCACTTCCTGTATTATATGGTCAGGAATCAACGGCATCGCACTCTTCCTCTCCTTAAAAATTTAAGCCAAAATGCTGCTATGTTCATTTCGGCTATGCTTATTATTTCGACACAAACAAACAAAACCCTTTTTTTAATGTGCAAAAAATGATTTTGGCATAAAAAGTTCCTCAAACAGGCTGATACTGTAATTATCCGTCATACAGGCAATATAGTCGCACACAACTGTATCGAGGTCATACTGTTGCAAAAGATGTTTATACTCATCAGGCATTTTATCTTTGTTATTATAAAAGTAATTATACAGTCTTTCTATAATAAACTCTGCATCCCCGTCTCTTTTGGCAAGGACATTATACACCCGTTCAAACAGAAAATCCCGCATACCCAGCATGGCATCCTCTATCTCTTTTTCCATAGAAACATATCCGTTTTTGACGGTGGTATTTACTGTGCTTAAAATAAGACTGTCAATCCGCTGAGAATGGGTTTTACCCAGTACTTCCGCATACTCTGTCGGCAAGTCCGACTCCTTTAAAAGTCCTGCCCGTATGGCATCGTCTATATCGTGGTTTATATAAGCGATTCTGTCGGCAATTTTAACGATTTTGCCCTCCTGAGTCATAGCCTCATTATCACCGGAATGGTTGAGGATTCCGTCACGGACTTCGAAGGTAAGATTAAGCCCTGCACCGTCCCGCTCAATCACATCGGTAACCCGAAGACTTTGCTCGTAATGTTTAAAACCACCGGGGTTAAGTTTGTTGAGCGCTTTCTCCCCTGCATGGCCGAAAGGCGTATGGCCCAGGTCGTGCCCCAAACATATAGCCTCTACAAGTTCTTCGTTAAGCCGGGATGCTTTGGCAATAGTACGGGCAATCTGCGCAACTTCCAACGTATGGGTAAGACGTGTACGAAAATGGTCGTTATCCAAAGTGATAAACACCTGGGTTTTATGCTTTAACCGCCGAAAAGCCTTACTGTGAATTATCCTGTCCCTGTCACGGGCAAACTCCGTACGGATGGGGCACTTTTCCTCTTCCCTTATTCTGCCCCTGCTTTTACTTGACGGACAGGCGTACTCAGATAAAAATTCAAGTTCTGCCATTTCTGTTCGCTGTCGGATATTCATATATTTCTCCTTACAAAAAAATGAGATTCTTCATTATATTTATATTAAATAAATACAACAAAAAATCTCAATTTCCTCTATTTTATATCTAAAAGCGCTTTGTCTACGCTCCAATAAAAGTTTTCCTCACCCATCAAATCGATTATACCTGCTCTGGTCATCATCTCTTTAACAGATTTCTGCACCCCGCAGAAGCAAACTTTTACATCACTCTCTTTAAGATTATGGCATATTTCGTACAGGCTTTGCGCTCCCGAAGTGTCAATGGCTGACACGCCACGGAGCGAGAATATGATTTCTTTATAATCTTCAAGATTCTCCATCGTTTCGGTGAGAGCAGCAATATTGCCGAAGAAAATACTGCCCGTGACATAAACAACAGCACCGTCTCCGTGAGTACCCTCAACATCAGCATCGCTGTTTTTGAGTTTGCTGTTCTCTATTTTAGATACATTGATTTCTATCTTGGAGGATTTAACAACAAACAACAAAAAGGAAAATGCCACTCCTACTATAATTGCAACAGTCAGGTCAAACACAACTGTGCACACCATTGTAACCAAAAACTTTGCCATTGCACTTTTAAAGCGTTTTGAAAATATGTAGGATATCGACTCCCACTCGTTCATCCGCCATGCCGTAACCATAAGCACTCCCGCAAGTGCAGACAGTGGCAATCTTGCCATAAGAGGGCCTAACAAAAACATTGAAAGCAAAAGTCCCGCCGCATGGATAATACCTGTAAGACGGGTAACTCCGCCGGACTTGATAGCAACACTTGTACGGGCTATCGCAGCCGTTGCAGGTACACCGCCAAAGAAAGGAATCATAACATTACCTATTCCCTGGGCGATAAGTTCTCTATCCGCGTTGAAGGATTCTTTTTTCATCCTTGCAGCAGCCGAACCGCACAGCAGACTCTCGATCATGGCAAGCATCGCAATTGTAAATGCGGGACTTACCAATGCGGTAATCATATTAAAATTGATATCTGTAATAGCCAGTCTTGTCTCGGGCATAAGTGTGCGGGGAATCTCCCCTACCTGTGCCACGGGGAATCCGCCTACATTACTTACAACTGCGGCAACTATAATTGCCACAAGGGATGACGGTACGACATTATTCCATTTTTTTGGGTAAAACGCCATTATGAGTATAACCAATACGCCTATTGCCACCGCAAACCAATTGGGAGAAAATCCCAATGTGCCGTATGAGATGAGTTTGGCAATCGCCGACTCTCCCTGTGAGGTTGTACCAAAGAAATTATCTATCTGTCCCAAGGCGATAATTACGGCAATACCTGATGTAAACCCCGTTACAACAGGCATAGGGATAAAACTTACAAGGTTGCCCATTTTGAACACACCGAACAAAACCAACAGTATACCCGCCATAAGACACGCCACAAACACGCCCTGCATACCGAATCTTGCAACTATTGTAATCAGCACCGCCGTCATTGCACCGGTAGGTCCGGATATCTGGAACGACGCCCCCGCAAAAGCGCTTATTACAAAACCGGCAATAATGGCGGTTATAAGTCCTGCCGCCGCATCAGCACCGCTGCTTACACCAAAAGCCAGTGCCAGAGGAAGCGCCACGGCAGTAACGGTAAGACCTGCCATCAGATCCTTTGAAAAACTTTTACCGTTATAGCCTTTAAACTCTCTTTTTAAATCCTTAACAAATGTTTTAATCAAATTTATCACTCCAACATATTAGTATCCGAGTTCCTCGGGAAGCAGAAATACCTTTATCCTACCGGCAAACCGCTGGAATCCGTGTACGGTATATGCACAGCAGATTCTGTCGTCACCTTTGCAATTTGTACAATGTCCTGTTACGGCGCATCCCGTCTTTTTATCAAGGCGCACACAGTTTGCCGGAGCAGCAATGCCTTTTACACGTTCAACCGCTTCATTGATATCTGCAACAATTTTATTATAACCTGCAACTACAATTACATTTTTAGGTCCGTATGAAATTGCCGCTACACGATTGGCATTACCGTCTACATTATAAAGTTCGCCGTTTAATGTAATTGCATTGGCGCTCGTGAGATACCAGTCGCCGAAAAATGCCTCGCGCAGAACATCAATCTCTGTACCGTCAGCGTTTTTTCTGCCGCGGTAATAATAATCGTAACCGCCGTTATTTAAAAAATCAATAACGCCCGTTTCTTTGAGCGTTTCCGAACCGCCGCTGAAAACCTTATCCGTTTTTGAAATCAGTTTTGATATCTCGGAAATGAGTTCTTCGCGACTTCCAACAACACGGGCTTCCATACGGTTTTTATTAAGGGCTTCCGCTGCTGCGTTAAGTCTTAAAGTTATACTTTTCTTTAAATTTTCATTCATTTTATTTCCCTCTTTCTTATAAATTTTAAAGACATGCACAACACTCCTTTAATCTACATATAATTTACAGTACATATTTTTTAGGAGGAGTGCAGATGTTAACCCTTTTACTAAATTCACTTTTCCCGATTCTTACTAATTGCTTTTTTGTTATGTCTTATGTTACAAACATAAGTTCGTTTAAAAGTCCTCTCTCCGCCGAGGAAGAGAGAAAATACCTCGAACTGTGCAAAGCCGGTGACAAAAATGCCAAGAATATTCTTATAGAAAGAAATCTGCGGCTCGTGGCTCACGTTGTGAAAAAATATCCCTCATCAAGGGATGACAATGAGGATCTTATCTCTATCGGAACAATTGGCCTTATAAAAGCAATTACCACCTTTGACTACGAAAAAGGTACACGTCTTGCTACATACGCCGGTAAATGCATTGAAAACGAAATACTGATGCATTTGCGCAACACCAAGAAATCCCAAGGGGATCTGCTCCTTCAAGACCCTATCGGCAAAGACAGGGACGGCAACGAAATCACCCTTATCGACAAACTCAGCAACGATGACGAAGATATTTTTGATGAGGTCAACCTTAAAATGCAGATCAAAAAACTTTATCAGTATATGAAAGACTTTCTCCCCGAAAGAGAAAAAAGGGTGCTCGAAATGCGGTACGGCCTTGTGGGCGGCACCGAAATGACACAAAAAGAAATTGCAAAATTACTCGGCATCAGCAGGTCTTATGTGTCAAGAATAGAGAAGAAAGCCATCAAAAAACTCAAAACTAATTTTGAGGGGGAATGATTATTCCCCTCTTTTTTTATTGTTCCATTTGGAAAGTTTTTCGCCTTTGACAATATAACTCTGGGCCGTTGCTAACTCGGCAAGAGGGGTATCAGAGTAAGAGTCTGAAAAGAAATGCTCGTATGTGACATCTCCCATCTCGTCGCGGAGTCGTCTTACCTTTTCCTCTCCCCAACAGTTAAGGCCCGTATATTTGCCGTCATTGAAATCCACCCGTGAAGCAATAAGATTTTTTATCTTTAATCTGCAACAGGCAGGACGCAGCAAAAACTCCGGTGAAGCAGATATTATAATATCATCCTCTCGGCTTGTTTCAAGATACCATTTCTTGATACGGGAAATATTTTTGTCCCAGAATTTTTCAACCGTTTCTTCGATATTGCCTACACTTTTAAAGAAACTGTAAAACCTCTCCTTGAACTGGGTTTTACTGTAAATACCCAATACATACAGCAAAAACGACCAGCCCTGATAAGGCAACCACATACAAATACGTGGCTGATGGGTAAGGCAATAAAAATAAAAATCTGCCGTACTGTCCCCGTCGTATATCGTTTTATCAAAATCGTAAGCGTTCATCCATATACCACCAATCAAAAAGCGGCAAAATATTGCCGCTTTATTTTTATTTCAATGACCATCTTTCCATATAGTCATTCCATACATTTTCAAACCACAGATCAGGCTGGGGTATGGGAGTTACATCTATCATAGAGGTAGTAATACCCTCTGCATCGGCAACGGCTATTATACGTTTGCCGTCAAAGGCAGATTTATCACCGATTTCAATATTGAAGATACTCTCTCCCGTAAGAGGCTTATCACTTACAAGAGCACCGCCTCTTGTGCCGATTGTTTCCGCCGCTTCAATCATTGCAGACAAAACACATGCCTGAGTAAGAAACATATCTTTGAGTCTTAAAAGTTGCATAACATTACATACGTCTGTTCCTCTGCCGTCTGCAAGGATAGTTTTATACTTATTCCATACATCGTCTTTAAGTTCTCTCATGCGGTCAGGAATACGGATATATGATGCTGCCGCACTCATCTTAGTACGGTATGTATCGCGAAGAACAGTATATTTATCCTCGTATTTTTCACCCTTACCTGCGGCAAAAACAAAGTCCAAAACATCTTCGCTGCCGGAGATAACATCTTCTAAAACACTGTAAATTTTGCTGTCTTTACGATTGCCCAGTGCGATACTCTCTGCCGCACGCATGGAACCTACCTGTGTAGAGTTAAGAGCAGAACCACCGGGACGATACACGCCAAAAGTACCTGCTGCCTCACCTGCAACATACAATCCTTTTATGTTTGTTTCCCAGTTAAGGTCAACATTGATACCGCCGTTATTGTGCTGGGCACACACGGCAACACGCAAAGGCTCTTTATAAAGGTCGATACCATTACTCATATAAAGGTCAATAGCCTTTTTGTTCATTTTTTCAAGACGCTTGATAGGAAGTTCTATCAGGGCATCTGAATTTTTCAAATACGAATATGCCTCCTCAGAAAGGCACTCAAATCCGTCTTTAAGTGCAGTGGGCTCACTGCGGAAATCCATATATACTTTATTACCCTTGTTGACGGTTTCGTTAAATATAATAAGGTCAATAAGAGAAGAACCTTTTGCCTTTGCAGTATCAAAAGGCCACTGATAGCCTTTCATAAACACAAGACTCAGGGCGTCTGCGGGATTTTCAAAGTAATCGTTTAAAAATTCTCTTTCGTTGCCGTTTTCGTCAACGGAAATATATTTGGGGATTACCTGCTGATATGTGCCCGATACATTCCATCTGAAATCAACAGAAGCAAGTCCGTACTGCCACTCCTGGAAGTTGGCGGTTTCTGCACCGGCTTCAATAGCAAGGCTGCTCATACCCACATGGCACTTGGGGAACACGCTGTTTTCGTATATTCCAGCGGGGCCGCCTGTTGCCATTATGATATTCTGGCAAACAAACAGAACAACACCATTATTTTCCTCGTAAATAGTGTTTTTATCAATACCTACCGCGCCTATAACCTTACCTTCTTTTACAATAAGTTTAACAACAGTGGTATCGTCTATGATATCAATTCCTTTTGTATTTACGCTTCTCTCCAACGCCTCGGTCATAAACTTGGATGTAAGAGGACCGGCTGATGATGCGCGTTTATGTATATCGTGGTCAGTCATATAACCTACAAACTCACCGTAGAGGTTTGTGGGGAATGGAACGCCCAGGTTTGCAAGTTTAATAAAACTTTTGGCAGAACAAGCAGCCTCAATAAGTGCGTGTTCACCGTTTACGCCCTTACCGGCAAAAAGGGATTTTGCCATATCTGCTACACTGTCTTCCTCCGATGAAGAAAGTGAAAGTTTATAATATGTCTGTTTATCACTACCGGTATTTCTTGATGTGCCAAGGTTTACACCCTCGGTAACCATAGCAATATCGGTAACACCCAATGTATGCAGCCAGTCTGCCGCGTTGAATCCGGCACAGCCCGAGCCGATAACAAGGGTATTCATTGTATAGCAGGGAACCTGACGTCCCTTTATTTCTATGCTTTGTTTAATCATAATTTTTTCCTCCGCAGAAGGCAATTACAGTCTCTGAATATGGAATCCGCCGTCAATATCAATTGACTGGCCTGTTACATAAGAAAGGGCTCCTGAGCAAAGCACATAAACTCCCTTTGCAATATCTTCGGGCATTCCCCATCTCTTAATGGGAAGAAGTCCGCCGTCTATCAAAGCATCATACTTTGCCTGAACGGTAGAGGTCATACCTGTTGCGATGATTCCGGGGCGGATTTCGTTAACCATAATACCCTCTTCTGCAAGGCGGTCAGCAAATACCTTTGTAATCATTGATGCTCCCGCTTTGGATATGCAGTATTCTCCGCGGTTTACTGAACTTGTATAGGCTGACATTGAGGAGATATTTACTATATATCCTTTGATGCCGTCTACTTTTTCATTTTTAATCATGGCGTTAGCAACCAGTTGTGTCAAAAACAGTGTTCCTTTGGTGTTGATACCCATTACAAAGTCATAACTTTCCTCGCTCATTTCAAGCAGGTCTGCTCTTACTCTGGGAGCAACACCGGCAACGTTTACAAGCACATTGATTGAGCCGGTTACCTCCAATGCTTCGCTGACAAGATTTTCTCTGTCGGCGGTCTTTGAAAGGTCGCCCTTTACATATTTAAAATCGGCAGAGGTAATTTTGCCCTCATCACCAATATCCATACCAACTACAAAATAACCCTCACTGATAAGTTTTTCCGCAGTGGCAAAGCCTATTCCGCCGTTACAGCCTGTTACAATCGCAACTTTTTTCATTATTGTTTCCTCCGATTATTTATTCATACAATACTGCTTATACAAAGGCATATAAACCTCTGAATCTTTAATAACACAACCTGCAACACCGCCGGCACGCATAAGTTCGGTACACTTACCGCAGGTGATACAGCATTTATTCTTTTCAAGTTCGCCTTTGTGGATAAGGTCGTTAGCAAACTGAGGATATGCAAACGCTTCTCTGCCGAAGCCCTGCATTGTCATCATACCCTCGCCCACAGCACCTGCTGCAAGATTGCCTGAGAACTGGCGCATATAAGATACTCCTGAGCCCATAACCACAAGGTCCGGAAACGCCTTCTGCACTTCGCCTACACATTTATACATTCTGTCAACACCAACAAGGGGATGTTCACCTGAAATTGCCGCAGTGGCATCGGCAGGACGGTTAACAAAAGAATTTACATAAGGGTTGCCGATTGTAACGTCAACCATCTTGACACCGAGTTGATTATGTAATATATCAATAAGTTTAAGAGGTTCTGTAAGGTCAACTTCCTTACCTGTACCCTCTTTAACACCCCAGCCGTAGGGATATTCAAAACCATCGTACACGTTCATCCTGGTCGTTACGATAAAGCCGTCGCTTGTGGCGTCTGTGGCGTTTTTGATACCGTTTCTCAAAAGTCTTGTTCTGTTATCAAAACTGCCGCCGAAAGCACCCTCTCTTGTATAAGCAGAGAGGAGTTCGGAGTTTAAATATCTGTGACAGCACTTAACGTCTATGCCGTCAAAACCTGCCTCCTCTGCCATTTTAGCGGCTTTTCCGAACTGTTCTTCCAAAGCAAAGAGTTTATCGTCGGAAATAATTCTTGATTTATCTATCGGATTATCCTTCTCAAAAAGAGGGTTATTATATGCAATCAAAGGCGCAGGTACTCCTGTGGGCTTTGAATATCTGCCCGAATGTGTCGCCTGCATAATGATAATGGGCGCAAAGCCATTTTTCTTCATAGAGATTTCGCGGATTCTGTCGTTCATTCTCTTGAATGCATCGATATTATCCTCCCTTATATAAAGTTGACGGGGATTGGCTCTGCCCTCTTCAACAATAGCAACTGCCTCTGCCCACACAAGACCTGCTCCGCTTTCAGCAAAACGGTCATAACGTCTTATTGTGAGTTCATCAGGTTCGCCCGTAGCGGTACCGTCACAACCCTCCATAGGCTGAATGGCAATTCTGTTGGGCACTGTGGTGTTGCCAATCATAACTTTATCACCCAGGCAGGAAACATCCTCAGCCAGGGGAAGGTTATCTAAACCCATCTCGCTTATCTTATTTTTTAGCTCTTCCATTGTTGCATAATTAAACTTTGTATCTGCCATATAACTACACCTCTTAAAACTTTATTGTATAGGCACACGGGAGTCGAACCACGTGTGCATACACAATGAGTATATCACATCATTTGCCAAAAATCAACTTTTTTATATACAAAAAACGGATACACAAGTATCCGTTTTACATCATTTTTACCGATTGTATTCCTTGATTTTTCTGTCTATATTCCGTTTGGCATCACGCTCTGCAATGGAATCCCTTTTATCATAGAGTTTTTTACCCTTGGCAAGGGCAAGTTCCACCTTTATACGGGAACCTTTAAGATATATTTTAGTGATTACAAGGGTATATCCCGTTTCCTTAGTTTTGCCGATGAGTTTGCGTATCTCGTATTTATGAAGCAAAAGTTTACGCTCACGAAGAGGGTCACGATTGAAAATATTGCCCTTTTCATAAGGGCTTACATGCATATTACGGACATATACCTCACCATTATGCAAGTGGGCATAACTGTCTTTTAAATTCACTCCGCCGCCACGGATAGACTTTACTTCCGTTCCTACAAGTTCTATTCCGCATTCATAGGTGTCTTCTATAAAATAATCGTGATACGCTTTTTTATTCTGTGCAATCAATTTTACGGCATCAGCCATCTATGTCACGCCTTTCGGTATAATTACTACTCTATACAGTTTAACCTACAAACAGAGATTTTGCAATATTATTATTACAACATATTACTACATTTTTCCTATAAAAAATCCTCCCGCATATACGGGAGGATTTTTATCAGCCAAGAATTTTTTTGAATGTTTCGTACGCTTTGTGCCATTCTGATACGTTTTCGGGCGTGTATTTTCTGGTATCGAAGGAGTTTTTGATTATTTGTCTCGCTTCCTTTAAATCAGAAATTTCACCGATAGCAATCAACTGTACCGCTATATTACCCAATGCAGTTGCCTCAACGGGTCCGGCATAAACATCCACATCACAGGCGTTTGCCGCCATCTGGCAGAGGAGGGGGTCTTTTGTTCCGCCGCCTACTATGTTTATGCTGTCAAAATTCTTTCCGCTTATCTTTTTAAGATTAAGGAATGAATGGTAATATTTAAGCGCCAGACTCTCATATATACAACGCACTATCTCCCCTACTGTCTGAGGTACATACTGACCTGTCTTCTCACAGTATTTCTGTATTCTGGCAGGGATGTCTCCCGGTTTGCCGAATTCGGGGTAATCGGGGTCGATAAAGCACTTGAATGGTTCACAGGCAAGGGCTGCCTTTTCCAAATCATTGAATGAAAAATTATTGCCGCGTCTGTTCCATGTTCTTCTTGATTCCTGAATGAGCCACAAACCCATTATATTTGTCAAAAATCTTGTTGTGCCGTTATATCCGCCCTCATTAGTATACGAGGATTTAAATGCTTCGTCAGTTATTACCGGTGATTTAAGTTCTGTACCAAACAGTGACCAGGTGCCGCAACTGATATATACAAAGTCGTCTACCTCAGTAGGTACTGACACTACTGCTGATGCAGTATCATGGGAGCCTACGGCTATTACATCGACTGCGTCTATGCCAAGTTCCTCACAGATATCCTCGGCAAGAGCACCAATCTTTGTGCCGGGCTGTACGATATCACAGAAAATGTCTTTATCAATACCCGCCTTTTCCATAAGTTCATAATCCCAGGTACGGGTACGGGGATTTATAAGTTGTGAAGTGGAGGAGATTGTATACTCATTCTTTTTAACGCCTGTAAGGAAATAGTTGAGCAAATCAGGCATAAAAAGCATTGTATCTGCACGGGAAACCTCGTCCTTTTTATACTTATAAAGATAATAAAGTTGGTACAAGGTATTGAAGTTCATAATCTGTATACCGGTACGTTTATATACCTCTTCTACACAGATGGTCTCAAAAAGTTCCTCGGGCATATTATCGGTACGGGCATCACGGTAAGTTACAGGATTACCGATAAGGTTTCCGTCGCTGTCAAGCAATCCAAAATCCACTCCCCATGTATCTATACCTATACTGTCAAACCCGCCTTCGAGTTTGGCGTTTGTTATGCCCTGCTTAATCTGGTCAAAAAGATAAAGAACATCCCAATACACCGTAGAGCGAACCTTTACGCCGTTATTGGCAAAACGATGTACCTCTTTAAGAGTTATCTTGCCGTTATCGAGTGATGCAAGAATTCCTCTGCCGCTTGATGCACCTAAATCAAATGCTAATACTCTTTTCATATCAACTACCGCCTTATATATTTACTATCTCTACTCCTGCTTCGGTAAGATTTGATACCATACCCTCGCTCAGGTATGCATCTGTGATTAAATAGTCGAGACTGTCAAAAGGAGCAAGTTTTACAAAACCGATTCTGCCTATCTTTGATTTATCACAAAGATAATAATGCTGTTTCGAGTTTTTGAGCATTTTTTGTTTTATATAACACTCATGCTCATTACTTTCCAGTATTCCCGCTGTTTCGCTCAGACCCTTACTGGAAAAAAACATTTTATCCGCGAAATAATTGTCTGTTATATGGCTTTCTGCCATAGTGCCTACAAAGGACTGGTTATTACTTACTATTCCGCCTACCGCTATTACCTTTATACCCTCTACTCCCATAAGTTCATTGACTACCCTTATGGAGTTGGTGATAACAGTTACGTTTCTCATATTTTTAAGTTCTCTTGACAAGTAAAAGGTCGTGGTCGAGGCATCCAGAAAAACCGTGTCTCCCGCGGATATATACTGAACTGCCTCCCTGGCAAGTGCCTGTTTGGACTCTACATTCAGACCTTTCCTTTTTTCCAGAGAGTACTCGTATGTGCCGCCATCTATGGGCAACGCTCCGCCGTGAGTTCTGCTCAAAAGTTCCTGGGCTTCAAGTTTTTCAAGATCGCGGCGGACAGTTTCCTCCGTTACGCCCAGTTCTGTGCTGAGCCGACTCACCATTACAGCGCCCTCAGCATTTAATAATTCAAGAATCCTTTTATGCCTTTCCGGTGCAAACATATTATTCCTCCATTATCGGTTTATAGCGTTATTTTGTAAGAATATGCACTACATCCCCGTTTTTTAACCCGGATGAGTTTGCATCGTCTGTATCAATGTGCATCTCTACGTTGAAATCCTCACGTACACGGATCTGCACATCATAAAACTTTGTGGGTTTAACTCCGTCTATTACCACATCTACATAATCGTTATCTTTAAGATTAAGATTTGCGGCAAATTCGGGAGTAAGATGTATATGACGGTTGGCTATAATTACGCCTTCCTTTAAATAAATACTGCCTTTGGGACCTACAACCACAAGTTTTTCAGAGCCTTTGATTTCGCCCGAAGGACGAACCGGTGGGCTGACCTTTAAAACAAATGTGTCTGTACGGGAAATCTCAACCTGTGTATTTTTACGTACCGGACCGAGAACACGGACATTTTCAATCGCTTTAAGTGACGGGCCTACAAGAGTTACCACCTCATTGGAAGCAAACTCCTTACCCATAAGAACCTTCTTGGGAGTAAGTTCATATCCCTCTCCAAACAGTATATCAAGGTCTGCCCTTGACAGGTGTATATGTCTTTGAGATACTCCGATTTTAACATAATCGTCTTTTGTATCTGCTCTATTACCAACAGTTATATTCATACTTTCAACGGTATCGCGTATAACTTGTTTGATTACGTTTATATCATCCATGATATTACCACCTTTTAAACAGGTAAATTAGTCTTCAAAGTCAAAAAACTTCATTATCTCGCCATGGGGATTGGCTATAACCGCCTTACCGTGTACCTGACCTAACGGTGATGCGGCTTTAACTCCTGCCTCAACTGCCGCAGTTACTGCCGATACGCTTCCCTTTACTATCAGTGTAACGAGTCTGCCGCCAAGCCTTTTTTCTGAATGGATTAACTTAACATCCGCTGCCTTAACCATAGCATCCAGACCGGTAATTGCCGCAACAAGACCTGAAATCTCAATCAGTCCGATTGAAAAGTCGGTTTTGGGCAGTTCTACATCCATACCGTAAAAGGATTTGGGGAGTTTTTTGTTATATTTGTCCTTATTGATATCAAGCAAGTACGCCATCTTTTCCATATCTTCGCCGGGACGGGGTATAACGTGTGATACGATATACATATTCTCGTCCTTGGCATAGGCAGAAGCAGCCTCAATAGCCGCTTTTACAGAGGCGTTATCGCCCTCTATCTTCATCTCCATTACAAGCGGAGCAGGTACATCTGCACTGCCCGGTCTTGTACGGTCAAAAGCAATAACTCTGACATCTGCCGCCTTCGCCGCAATATCAGCAGCACAAACAGCCGTTGTAAAACTATATACTTCGAGCATTCCTAATGCGTTCATACTATTCCTCCGTCAATTATACAATGTGCAATCCGTCTACCATTACACAACGGCGCTGTCTTGTAAAGGAATGTGCCGCAGTGAGTCCTTCGCCTGTGGGACCTGCAATAGTAAATGTTGTATAGCCCTCTCCCCCTGCACCGATACCGGCATAGGAAGGTGCGTTTTTAACAAATATTGTGGTTTCAACCGCACGGGCAAATTTGGTGAGGTTATCTACATTTTTGGAATGTATATGCGCCGAATGACGGTTACCGTGTTCTGCCGCAACTGCCTTTTCAACAGCCTCATCAATATCGGCTACACGGACAATCGGCAATACAGGCATCATCATCTCTACCTGAACAAAGGGATGGTTTGCATCGGTTTCGCAGATAACGAGTCTTGAATCGGATTTGATTCCAAGTTCTTTAAGGAACAAACCTGCATCCTTACCAACCCATTTTTTGTTTATTGAATACTTGCCGTCTTTTTCAACA
>SVKG01000087.1 GCA_015068565.1 Oscillospiraceae bacterium
ATCAATAATATGGTCTGCCGCATACATAGTGTCTTCATCATGTTCGACCACTATAAGGGTGTTACCCAAGTCACGAAGGCTTTTTAAAGTTTTTAGCAGCATATCGTTATCTCTCTGGTGTAAACCTATGCTGGGCTCATCGAGTATATACATAACGCCCATAAGTTTTGCGCCTATCTGTGTAGCAAGGCGTATACGCTGTGCCTCACCGCCTGACAATGTCCCTGCGCTCCTCGACAAAGTGAGATAATCAAGTCCCACATCAACCAAAAAGCCAAGGCGTGTATTGAGTTCTTTTAAAATCTGCTCGGCAATCATAGTATCTTTTTCCGAGAGTTTTAAATTGGCAAAAAAGTCTTTGCACTCCCGTATACTGAGTTCTGTTACATCATAAATATTCTTTCCGCCCACAGTGACCGAAAGGCTCACGGGTTTCAGCCTCTTTCCGCCACACTCGGGACAGGGTTTATTGCCCATAAGTGCTTCAATCTCTGCCCTCATATATGACGAAAAGGAATCCTTATGTCTGCGGTAAAGGTTATTTATAAGGCCCTCAAAAGGCTGCAAGACAGTTCTGTTTTTATATACAAATTTAACAGGCTCAATCGTGCCGTAAAGAATCTTATCCAAAATCCCCTTGGGGAGTTCATCAATAGGTGTTTCGAGCGAAAACCCGTAATGCTTTGCAAGTGAATCAAACCACGCCCTGGAAAAAGAATTTTCCTCAGCAACATTATTCCACCCGCAAACATTTATTCCGCCGCCTAAAATGGATTTTGATGTGTCTTCAAGCACCATTTCCGGATCAATTTCCATAAGAGTACCCAACCCGTCACAATGCGGACACGCGCCAAAAGGCGAATTGAAAGAAAACATACGGGGCGAAAGTTGTTCCATACTGATTCCGCAGTCTTTACAAGCGTAGTTACGGCTGAACGTAATCTCTTCGCCGCCTATAACATCAACTACCGCCAAACCGTCTCCCAGATTAAGTGCTGTTTCGAAAGAATCTGTCATCCTTGAAATTATACTGCTCTTAACCACAAGGCGGTCTATTACTATCTCAATAGTATGGCGGTGGGTTTTTGCAAGAGTTATATTATCTTGAAGTTCCATAATCTTGCCGTCTACCCTTACACGGACATATCCGTTCTTACGGGCATCTTCAAAAACTTTGACGTGTTCACCCTTTTTATCACGGATTACAGGTGCCAAAATCTGTATTTTAGTTCCCTCGGGAAAAAGCATTACCTTATCTACAATCTCGTCTATAGTCTGCTGATTTATCTCTTTACCGCACTGGGGACAATGGGGTACACCCACCCTTGCATACAGAAGCCTCAGATAATCGTAAACCTCTGTTACTGTTCCCACAGTAGAACGGGGATTGCGCGATGTGGTCTTTTGCTCAATACTGATGGCAGGAGATAAGCCCTCAATATAATCCACATCAGGCTTATGCATATTACCAAGAAACTGACGGGCATAAGAAGACAAGGACTCTACATACCGTCTTTGTCCCTCGGAATAAAGAGTGTCAAACGCAAGAGAGGATTTGCCCGACCCGGAAAGACCGGTCACTACTACAAACTTATCCCTTGGAATGGTTACGTCTATATTTTTAAGGTTATGTTCTCTTGCTCCTTTAATGACAATATTATCTTTTTTCATTCGTTCACCTACTTCTGTCTTTTAAGCACTTCAATCTCATCACGATATCTTGCCGCCTGTTCAAATTCGAGTTTTAAAGATGCCTCGTTCATAAGTGCTGTCAATGCAAGTATTCGCTCTTCTTTACTGAGAACAGCATTATCAACTGAACTTCTGCCGGTATCGGCATTGGCTGTCTGATATGTCTGAATAATATCATGTATATCTTTAACGATTGATCTGGGTGTGATGTTATGCTCTTTATTATATTTTATCTGTATATCACGGCGGCGGTTGGTTTCGTCAATGGCGCGTTGCATTGACCCCGTTACGGTATCGGCATACATTATTACCTTACCATCCACATTACGGGCGGCACGTCCTATTGTCTGTATAAGCGAGGTTTCACTGCGCAGGAAACCTTCTTTATCCGCATCTAAAATCGCAATAAGGGATACCTCGGGAATATCAAGGCCCTCACGAAGCAGATTGATACCGATAAGAACATCAAAAACGCCAAGTCTTAAATCGCGCACAATTTCCATTCGCTCTACCGTTTTTATGTCAGAGTGGAGGTACCTTGCCTTTATACCCGCATTTTCAAGATAATCCGTAAGGCTCTCCGCCATTTTTTTGGTAAGGGTGGTTACGAGTACTCTGTTGCCTTTGCCGACAACTTCGTTGATTTCTGCCACCAAATCGTCTATCTGGCCTTTAATGGGACGAACGTCAATCTGCGGGTCAACAAGGCCCGTGGGACGGATAACCTGTTCGGCAAATACACTTGAATTCTGTTTTTCATAATCAGCCGGTGTGGCGCTGACAAATATAACCTGATTTATTTTCTTTTCAAACTCATCAAATTTCAGCGGTCTGTTATCAAATGCTGACGGGAGTCTGAATCCATAATCGACAAGGGATTCCTTACGGGAACGGTCTCCCGCATACATCGCCCGTACCTGTGGTACAGTAACGTGTGATTCGTCAATAACAAGGAGAAAATCATCAGGAAAAAAGTCCATCAAAGTATAGGGCGGTGTGCCGGGCTCTCTGCCGCTTATAACACGGGAGTAATTTTCTATACCCTGACAGAAACCAATCTCTCGCATCATTTCAATATCATAACTGGTTCTCTGCATAAGACGTTGTGCCTCTAAAAGTTTATCTTCACTTTTAAGTTGTGCGCATCGCTCATACATTTCCCTTTCTATCTCTATGATTGCCTTCTCCATTTTCTCACCCTTGGTTACGTATTTGTTTGCTGG
>SVKG01000013.1 GCA_015068565.1 Oscillospiraceae bacterium
CTATATATCCGGGAGGCGCACCGATAAGTTTGGAAACAGCCTCTTTTTCCATATACTCGCTCATATCAAGACGAATAAACAGGCTTTCATCGTCAAAAAGTTTTTCGGCAAGTGCTTTAACCAGTTCAGTTTTTCCGACACCCGTTGGGCCTACAAATATAAACGATGCAGGGCGCTTGGCAGACATTTTAAATGCTCTGCGGCGGCGTATGGCCTGTGCTACGCCTGATACAGCCTCGTCCTGACCTATTATGCGCTCGTGCAGACGTGCTTCAAGGTTTAAAAGTTTTTCCCTGTCGGACTCTGAGATGCTCTTTGCGGGAATCCCCGTTCTGCGCGATATTACCTCTGCAATATCGTCAACCGTGAGCACAGTGGCGCGTTGCTGGTTGTGGTAGTTTTTGATTGATTCACTTATACGGCAACGACGTGAGATAATGTGGGCGTGTTCTTCGTAAAGGTCATCACTTTTGATGTTGCCGCTGTCGTCCTCCATAGATTTGATTTTTTCAGAAAGGTCGTCGTCTTCCTTGTAGAGAGAACGTATCTCGTCTAAGTTCGGGTCATTAGCATTAACCGATGCGGCGGCCTCGTCCAAAACGTCAATCGCATTGTCGGGCTGGAAGCGGTCGGATATATATTTTTGTGATAAATCAACTGCCGCGTTCAGCGCCTCGTCGGTAATGGTTATGTTGTGATAGTCACTGTAAAGATGTGCAATTCCTTTTAAGATTTCAAGAGTCTGCTCACGGGTTGCCTCGTCAACCAACACAGGCTGAAAACGTCTTTCCAGAGCGGCGTCTTTCTCTATATGTTGTCTGTACTCGTCGGCGGTGGTTGTGCCGATAATCTGCACATCGCCTCTTGAAAGAGCCGGTTTTAAAATATTACCTGCACCCGGTGAACCCTCGGATGCACCCAAAGATGCAAGAGTGTGAATCTCATCCATCACAAGCACAATGTTGGGATTTGCGGCACACTCTTTTACAAGTTTCTCCATACGCGCTTCAAACTGGCCTCTGTACTGAGTTCCGCTTATAAGTGACGTAAGGTCTAATTGATACAGTTCAACATCAAACAGTTTTTCAGGCACCTTGCCCTCAACGATTCTCTGCGCAACACCCTCTGCCACGGCGGTTTTACCCACACCGGGTTCACCTATGAGGACAGGGTTGTTTTTGCTTCGTCTGTTAAGAATCTCAATAGTGCGGGTAATCTCCTCTTCACGGCCTATAACGGGGTCGAGCAGACCTTCCGCCGCAAGTTTGGTAAGGTTTACGGCATACTTTTCAAGTATAGACTGCTTTTCTTTGCCAAAACCCATCTGCATATCGGGTGTAATGCCGATTCTTGACGGGTCAATACCGAATATAAACCCTCTCGGCTGTTTCGGCGCGTTGGGCGGAGGGGGAGGGGGAGTGCTCTCGCTGTCGGAGTCCCCGTCATCGTCTTCCTCGGGATATACCTCGGGCAGATTTCCGTTTGCAATAAGTTCCTGCATTTTCTCTGTAAGTTCGTTTAAGTCGATATCTTCCAGATTGCCGTTTTGTATCTCCACGGCAGCACCGTCAAACCCCATAGACGAAAACATCTGCTCTATTGCCTTCGCAAGGTCTGCCACGTTGCCGGGCATCGCCGCAAAATCGGGCACAATGCTGTTTTCGGGGGTGATTTTTATATTATGCTTTGCGGCACAATTAAAGCAATATAACTTTTCATCGCCGCTTTGTTCGTCTTTGACTTTTACAACTGCGGGTAACTTCCCGCATATCTGACACATTTCCATTGTAGTTCTCCGTTTTCTATCTCTCAAAAAATCAATATGTGTTAATTATACTTGATTTAAGGCAGGATTGCAAGGCAAACAAATAAGAAATATTGTAAACAAAAGGCGATTGAAGTAAATCTTAACCTCAATCGCCTTTCGGATTATTTAATTTTTTTGAATATGGGTGTGAGCGCCGTGAGTACAATGGCAGTAATTATGATTTCAGGAATCATATATGTACCGTTGTATATCAGCGAGTATGCAAGAACACTTTGTCCTTCTTCGGCATATACGCCCCAGATAAGTATACCTGATAGGATGTGGGATACATATCTTGCCGCAGTTACAGTAATACCTGCCAAGGGGGCTGACCATTTTTTGCAGCCTGTTGCTCTGTATACTGCCCCTGCAAAGCCTAGAAACCCGAAAGCGGCTATGTAATCTAAAAAGATTACAAGAAAGAAATTGAAAAATGTCTGTGTGGGTGGGGGATAAAACCCTGTCAGCATCTGTATAAGCGAGTACACAATTGCGGCAAGAACACCCCAACGGCAGTCAATTATAATTGAAACTAAAATTATCGGCACCATAGAAGCAATAGTAACCGACCCGCCCTGTAACCACGGAGCGGGGATTATTTTGGAAATCATGGCAAGAACAGTTGCCATAGCCACCAAAATAGCGGAAAGAGTGATTTTTTTTGTTTTTGTCATTGGATAAAACCTCCGTTTTGAATATATAAAACTCTGCAGTGTTTTATTTTTTAACAGGCAAATAAAAAAACGAGCAACCCCATACGGATTACTCGTTAAAATATACAATACACCAAATATATTTCCTACGCCGGCATTATCCGTATCAGGTATGTGGGTCGGAATTCGCTAATTCCCTCTCAGCCTTTAATAAAAGCTCCCCAAATATTTAATTTTCTTTATTTTATAATTATTTTTCCTGTTTGTCAATATGTTTTTTAAAAATTTGCAATGCTTTTTCACAGTCAGCGTTCAGTTGCTCCGCAAGAGACTGTATATTCAAAAAAGTTTTCTCCCTGCGGATACGCTCTAAAAACTCCACGGTGATTTCCTTGCCGTATAAGTCCCCGTCAAAGTCTATTATATATGTTTCCGCCTTTATTTTTCCGTCACTGTCTACCGTGGGGTTGACACCGATGTTGGTTATAGCGGGGTAGGTTTCGCTCTGTACTTTTACCGCGGTGGCATACACGCCGTTTGCGGGAGTTATTGAAAAATCATCTGTATCTAAATTTGCAGTAGGAAACCCTATGGTTCTGCCCAACTGCTTACCGCCTATTACAGATGCAGTCACACAAAACGGTCTTCCCATCATCTCATACGCCTTGTCCACGTTGCCATCTATGATTTCACTGCGCACTCTTGTACTGCTTATGGGTGAGCCTTCGTACATAACGGGCTCTGCCACAGTGACGTTGATTCCACAACTTTTGCATATCTCCACCATAGTTTGCGCATCGCCGCTTCTGTTTTTGCCAAAGCGGAAGTTAAAACCAACTATAACGTGTGCGGCAGAAAAATTGCTTTTCAAAAAACTTATAAATTCCTCGGGAGAGGTGTTTTTAAATTCCTCTGACAGCGGTTGTATGTAAACTGCGGACATACCGTTGTCTTCAAGAATCTGTGCCTTGTCGGTGTCTGCAAGGATTCTTGACGTATCTCCCGCACTGCTGAAAGTAAAGGCTATCGGCACAAGAGAGTCTTTTGCGTAAGACCTTCTGGCAATATCCAAAAGTGCCTGATGCCCTTTATGTACGCCGTCAAACTTACCGATGACAACGGCGGTTTTGACGGTGTTTGTGTTGTTTGTCATCTCCAACAGTTGTCACCTCCGTTTTTAGTTGGCATAAAAGTTTTTAACTATCCTCAGAGTGTTGCCGCAAACTCTGCCTATGCAAATAAACTCGCTTTTGTTTGAATATACTCTGTATTCTCCGTCGGGGTGGGGTACATTTAAAAACATTCCGTTTAAGATTTTGGCGGTGCGGTCAGCATCAAGACGGATTTCGTTAAACTCTTTAAAAAGTTCATCAACGGGAATTATCAGCCCTTCTACCTCACCGCTTTGAGCAACTTGCCGTACTTCGTCAATGGTTTTTGCCATATCAAGAGTAAAAACTGATGATTTTGTCCGTATAAGAGCGCTCATACACGCGCCCACGCCCAGTTTTTTGCCTATGTCACTGCAAAGAGTACGGATATATGTACCCTTTGAACAGGCAACCCTCATAGTAAATTCACCGTCTGCAAAATCCTCTACGGTTATTTTATGTATTGTCACCTTACGGCTTTTGCGTTCTATTTCTACGCCGCCTCTGGCATATTCGTATAATTTTTTTCCGCCTATTTTAACGGCAGAATACATAGGTGGCACCTGTTCAATCTCACCGACGAAACTTTCGGCAACATCGCAAATCATATCAGATGTTATATGTGAGCAGTCCTTTTTTTCTATGACCTCGCCCCAGATATCCTCGGTATCGGTTGTAATCCCCAAGGTAACCCGTGCCACATATTCTTTGTCGGAATTTGTGAGCATATCGCTTACCTTTGTACCCTTGCCCACACATACGGGCAAAACGCCTGTTGCCTGAGGGTCGAGAGTTCCTGTGTGTCCGACCTTTTTTGTGCCCAAGATTTTGCGCATCACCGCCACCACGTCGTGAGAGGTAAAGCCTTGTTCTTTGTTTATTATGATAATTCCGTTAATTGAAAATCACTCTCCATCTCACAAGATATCAGAATAAATTTTTGACCTCTTCCAGTATGATTTCTTTTGCCTTTACCAGATTGGTGTTTTTGAGAGTTATTCCTGCGGCGCGTATGTGTCCGCCGCCACCTAATCTTGCTGCAATCTCCGACACATCGGCACTGTCACCCGAGCGCAGACTCACCTTTACGTCACTGCCGCGTTTTTTGAGGAACACGCCTACTTCCACACCCTCTATTGAGCGTGGCAGAGAAACAAGGAAATCAGCATCGTCAGCCCTCATACCTCGGCTTGAAAGTAACTCATCCGTCACAGATATAACTGCCACCTTGCCGCCAAAATGCATGGAAAGGGTAGAGGTTATATCTGATATAAGTTGTATTTGACCTAATGTGTAGGTGTCGAAAAGTCTTTTGTGTATGGCGGCACTGTCCAAGCCAATATCGAGTAAATCCGCACCTGCGCGTAACGTGTCACCGGTGGTGCTTGAATACTTGAACCCACCTGTGTCAGAGGCTATCGCCGTATAGATGCATTCAGCAGCCTCGGCGGTTAAGGTGAGATTGGACATCTCTTTTGCAAGACGGTAGATAATCTCTCCCGTTGCTGCCGCTTCGGGGAATATGGCATTGACACCTGCAAAGCCCACATTTGTTCTGTGGTGGTCAATACAGGCGGTGTTTTTAAATGAACAGAACTCATCCTTAAAACGTGCAAGTCTGTCTGCACCGGCACAGTCTAACGCTATATACGCGTCAAAACTGTCGGCCTCCCCTCCGCTGCTCTCACTGTTCCATATAAACCTCAGAAATGGCGGAACATCCTCGGTATCCATAATAACACGGGCATTTTTGCCTATGGTTTTGAGCATATACCATAACCCCATACAGGAGCCTACACAGTCGCCGTCAGGATTGGTATGACCGATAATCGCAAAGTTATCGTTTGCTTCTATAAATTTTTTAATTTCGGATAAACTCATTACAGATCACCCTTATTGATTTTACTGATTAAATCGTTAATGCGAATGCCGTAGTCAACTGAGCGGTCAAGAACAAATGTAAATTCGGGAGTAATGCGGAGGTTAAGACGTGCAGAGATTTCCCTGCGGATAAACCCCGATGCACTTTTAAGTGCGGCGAGTGCGGCTGTCTTTTCCTCTTCGCTGCCCATAATGCTCACATGGGCCTTGGCGTATTTAAGGTCTTTGGTAACGTCTACTGCCACCACAGACGTCATATCGGGAATACGCGGGTCTTTAAGAGAGCGTATAACCGATGCCAACTCACGAAGCACTTCTTCTTTTATTCTTTCTATTCTGTTGTTTGCCATTTGTAATTACCTTTCTACTTCTTCCATATCAAAGGATTCGATTATATCGCCCTCTTTGATATCGTTAAAGTTTTCAATACCGATACCGCATTCGTAACCGGAGGCAACTTCTTTGGCGTCGTCCTTAAAGCGTTTAAGACTTGCAAGAACACCCTCGTGGATAACTATGCCGTCGCGGACAATACGCACCTGGGAGTTACGCAGGATTTTACCCTCCTGAACGTAACCACCGGCGATAGTGCCGACGCCTGATACCTTAAAGGTGTTACGAACTTCCGCCTGACCGTATACCACTTCCTTGAATTCGGGAGCGAGCATACCTTTCATAGCGGCTTCAATTTCTTCGATTGCGGTATAGATTACTCTGTATGTTCTGATATCAACATTGTCCCTTGCGGCGGTAGATACTGCCTGTGCATTGGGACGTACGTTAAAGCCTACGATAATAGCATTGGAAGCCGCGGCAAGCATAACGTCGCTTTCGGTGATGCCGCCTACGCCGCCATGGATACAAGCGACTCTAACTTCGTCATTGGAGAGTTTTTCGAGCGATTGTTTAACCGCCTCAACACTTCCGTTAACGTCAGCCTTTACGATAATGTTAAAGGTCTTCATCTCGCCCTCTTTGATGTGGTCAAAGAGAGAATCAAGAGAAACTGCTCTGCGTGCCTGGTTAGCCTCTTCTTTTGCCTTGAACTTTCTGTGTTCAACAACTTCTCTTGCTTTGCGCTCGTCAGTAACGGCATAGAACAAATCTCCGCCCTCGGGAACTTCGCTTAAACCGATAATTTCAACCGGCACAGAGGGACCTGCTTTTTTAACCTGATTTCCTCTGTCGTCAACCATGGCTCTTACTCTGCCCACGGCAGTACCGGCAACAACAACATCACCTACACGCAGTGTACCGTTCTGTACCAGAACAGTTGCAACAGGGCCTCTGCCTTTGTCAAGTTGTGCCTCAACAACAGTACCTTTACCAAGTCTGTCGGGGTTGGCTTTGAGTTCTTTCATATCGGCAACAAGTGTAACCATTTCAAGCAACTCGTCGATGTTTTTGTTGAATTTTGCAGAGATGGGCACACAGATGGTGTCGCCGCCCCATTCCTCGGGTACGAGGTCGTACTCGGTAAGTTCCTGCTTGATTCTGTCGGGGTTTGCACCCTCTTTGTCGATTTTGTTGATTGCAACAATAATGGTAACCCCTGCGGCTTTTGCATGGTTGATAGCCTCAACTGTCTGGGGCATTATGCCGTCGTCAGCCGCAACAACTATAATAGCGATATCTGTTACCTGGGCACCGCGGAGTCGCATAGCAGTAAACGCCTCGTGACCGGGGGTGTCAAGGAATGTAATTTTTTTGTCGTGAATACGTACACGGTATGCACCGATGTGCTGGGTGATACCACCTGCCTCACGTGCAGTTACATTGGTGTTTCTTATAGCGTCAAGGAGAGAGGTCTTACCGTGGTCGACGTGACCCATAACAACAACAACGGGAGAACGGGGTTTAAGACTTTCGGGAGCATCCTCAACGTCGTTGAAAAGTTTGTCCTCTTCTGTAACTATTATAAGTTTTTCAACTTTAAAGCCCAGATCTTCACCAACCAGTGAAGCGGTGTCAAAGTCAATGTTCTGGCTTACCGACGCCATTATGCCTAATTCAAACAACTTTTTAACAACAGTTGTTGCGGGAACTTTCATAAGTTCGGCAAATTCACCTACTGAAATTTCGTCAGGCACCTCAATCACGGAAGGCTCTTTCTTTTCTTCTTCCTTCTTTTTGGGAGCAGTTTTCTGCATAACGGCTTTTTCCTGCTTCTTGGGGCCTTTTTTGATTTTCTGTTTCTTCTCAACATCTGTGTCAATGTCTACGAGTTTTTCAATTTTTTCTGTATCGAGTTTGTCAAGGTCAACCACATTCTGACGTGTATCGATGGTTTTGCGGGTGTCCTCTTTTTTGATTTCGATGCTTTCGATTTCACTGTTTTCCGATACAGACTGTCTGAGTTTTTCGAGTTCTTCCTTGCGCTGTTTTTCGATTTCAGCTTTTTTCTGCTTTTCGATTCTTTCCTGCTCTTTCTTTTTGGCTATCTTTTCAGCCTTTTGAGCAGCAAGTTTTTCTTCTTCCGCCTTCTTTGCGGCAGCAGCCTCTTCCTGTGCCTTTCTGGCGGCGGCTTCCTCTGCCTCTTTTGCGGCTTTCTCCGCTGCCTCCTTGGCAGCCTTTTCGGCAGCACGTTTGGCTTGTTCCTTTTCTCTCTGTACTGAGAGCAACTCGTTTATCTTTGTGTATGCTTCCAGTATTGTGTCACCATTGTCGTATTTGGGCAAATGATGAGTAAAAAACATATTGATTTCCTCGTCAGTAATTGATGAGGAAGTATTCTTTTTTGTTATTTCATATTCCGCTAAAAGGGCAGAGAGTTGTTTAACTGTTATGCCGAGTTTTTTAGCAAAATCCGAGAGTTTGATTTTTGTCATAATACTTCACCTCCGTTAATATTTCCGGCAAAAGCCTTTTCTATACTTTTTGCAAAGCCCTCGTCACATATAGCGACTGCGGCTGTAAAACTTTTGCCCACGCAATGACCTAATTCCTCTTTGGTACCTGCCGAGACATATTTGATATTATAATATGCACAACTGTCGGTAATGCTCTTTGATGTGTTTGCACCGGTATCGAGAGCTATTATAACCAACGCGGCGGCACCGCTTCTGATGGCATTTTTGACATTATCTTCGCCGTGCACTAACTTACCGGCTTTTTTTGCCAATGAAACAGTAGATGGAATTTTAATTTTGATCACTTCCTATTATATTTGACAATTCATCGAAAATTTCAGCGGGAACGCTGCTGCGCAGAATGTAGTTAAACCGTTTTTTCTTTAAAGCGGCTTTAAGACAGGTGTCGCTTTTGCATATATAGGCGCCTCTTCCTGAGGAAGAACCCAAAACAACTGTGTTGTTTTCTGTAAGCCCTATCCGCAAAAGATTGTTTTTCAGTTGCTTTTTACCGCATCCGGCACAGGTTCTTGTGTTGGCGGGATTTCTCATTCCTCATCATCACCGTCGGAGCCGAAAGAACCAAGGTCCCCGGTGAAAATATCACCGATTGTGTTTGTTGTGGTACCCCAGTCGCTGTAATTGTCAATTTCGGTATCGGGTTTAATGTCAATCTTAAATCCGCAAAGTTTAACCGCAAGACGCGCATTCTGACCGTTCTTGCCGATTGCCAGTGAAAGGGCGTTCTGGTCAACAAATACCATTGCGGCGTGGTCTACGGGGTTAATCTTGATGTCGGTAATATCAACGGGTGAGAAAGCAGAGCGGATCATCTTAACGGGATCGTCGTAGTAGAGAACTATGTCAATCTTTTCGCCGTTCAACTCGTCCATAACTTTCTGTATACGCATACCGTTTTTACCTACACAGGCACCGATAGGCTCTACATTGCTGTCGTGTGATACAACCGCAACTTTTGTTCTTGAACCTGCCACTCTTGAAATAGCCTTGATTTCAACAGTACCGTCTGCAATTTCGGGAACTTCGAGTTTGAGGAGATTTTCCACAAGACCGACTCTCGTTCTTGAAACCATAATTGCAGGTTCGTTAAAGCGAACCTTTTCGGTTTTAACGTTTGCAACGTAAAGTTTAAGTTGCTGATGGAAATAGTAACGGTCAGCGGGGGACTGCTCGTTAGCGGGGAGAATTGCTTCAAGTTCGCCCACCTGTTTGCCGAGACCGATACCGATATCAACGTAAATGTCGTTACCTTTGCTGCGCTGGATGATACCTGTAATCATACCGTTTTCCAGAGCGGCAAATTCAGACAGCATAATCTGTCTTTCGGCCTCTCTTACTTTCTGTACCACCATCTGCTTTGCTGCCTGAGCGGCTATTCTGCCGAACTCCTTGGGAGTATCCTCGATATTGAGGATATCACCTGCTTCGATAGAAGCGTCATACTTTTTAGCCTCTTCAAGGCTGATCTGTATCATATCGTCCTCGATGTCGTCGTCAGAGGCAAGAACCTCTTTCTGGATGTACACTTTGATTTCGCCGGTCTTTTTGTTCAAATCAACCTTGAAATTCTCACTTGCAGTGTTGTAGTTCTTTTTGTAGGCAGATACCATACCTGCTTCCAGTGCTTCCAGTACAATTTCCTTGTCAATACCTTTCTGTTCTGCGATGTCGTTTAATGCACGCATAAATTCAGCGTTCAACTTACCCATTTTCCAAATCCCTCCTGTATAAAATTAAATTTAATTAAAATAATCCTTCTAAACTGAGTTTTACCCAGGTGGTTTCAGCCTGACTGATGCTGAAATCGCCTTTGGGCAGTTCAATCGTTATGATGCCGTCTGCAAAGCCTTTGAGCGTACCCGTTATGCATTTGGTGCCGTCGATTGCCTTGTATAAGCCGACATCCACCTTACTGCCGATAAATCTCATAAAATGCTCCTCTTTGCGAAGAAGCCTGTCAATACCCGGAGTGGAAACCTCCAACATATACGCCTGTTCAATAGGGTCGGCTTTGTCAAGTTCGTCAGAGAGCGCCCTTGATATTGCCTCGCAGTCATCTAATGAGGCACTGCCTTCGCCCTTTGCCGTGTCGATGTATACACGCAAAAAATACTCACTGCCCTCTTTTTTGAACTCGATGTCGTAGATGGTGCAACCGTTAGCCTCAGCGATGGGACTGACGATTTGCGCGATTGCAGTTTCGATATCTGCCTTTTTCATCACATCACTCCTAAAACATAAGAAAGAGTGGGTTTGTCAACCCACTCCTTCCGAATAAATATTGTCTACTGTCATATAATACCATATAAAATTCATATATGCAAGTGTTTTCTTCAAAAAAATTATATTTTAATCGGTGAACTGTAAAAATCTCTGCCTCCTGCCCTTAACGACTCGTCATCACAGGCAAGGGCGGCTATGTCTGTCGCAAGTATGTCAAAGTCGAATGTGCTCTCCGCTGCCGGTGCAAAGTCAGCAGTTTTTGTCACAAACTCCAACTCGCTTTCGCCGTGTGATTCTTTGATAAGTGCGGCGCCGGTGTCTGTCATGCCCAGTATGCGCACATAATCGCATTTCCTTCCACAATCCATACCAAGTGTCGCGGCAAGGACAGTTCTTCTTACACGGCTGAGGGTGTAGCGCTTGGTGACTGTGTTTTCAAAAAGTTCACCGAGAGAACTGCTTTTCTTTGCGGCGGAAATAAGCCTGTTTTCAAAACCATCTTCAATCCCCGGCACGGCGCGGATTCTGTCGGGGGAACAAGTGCGGAGAAAACCGAGTATAAAACTTTCAATATTTTCAATCCTGTATCGGGGCAGGGAAGAGTCTGTTGGAGCGAGGGCAGACGGATCGCCTCCGTCTTTTAAAATTCTGCGGATTTGACTTGACGATGCATACACGCCGTCTGATATTTCGCTGTCGTGAGGGGCGGTGTGCCGCATTACGGGAACAAATGCTTCGGGGGACATACCGCATTTTATCATGGCAGAGATGTAGTTTGCTCCCAGCATATTGTTAGGGGTTGCGACTATATTTTCAAGATGGGGATATAATCTTTGTATGCAAAGGCGAAGTGCGGCAGGGTATCCCAGACCTTCCCCCATAAGTTTTTTGATTTCCTCTTTAAAGGTTGCATCTTCTCCTGCAAGGATTTGTCCGCACTGTATAAATGCGGATATATCAGGATTTTCACATCCGAAACTTATGGAGTCGGCAAGATGTGATTTGGAAAGTATCTCAATTGCTCCCATAGCAAAGATGTCGGCAGATTGCATAACATACCAGACGGGCAGTTCAATAACGAGGTCAGCACCGTTTTCAAGGGCCGTACGGGCTCTTGACCACTTGTCAAAAACTCCGATATCACCTCTCTGCACAAAGGAGCCGCTCATTACACATACAGCCGCATCACTGCCCGACAGTTTTTTTGCCTGTTCTATGTGGTACTTGTGCCCGTTGTGGAAAGGGTTGTATTCACATACTATACCTATTGCTTTCACCTGCTCACCTCCGTTAACTATATTATACTGATAATAGAGAAAAAATCAATACAAAACGGCAATCTTGACATACCCACCCGTTTTGTGTATAATAATTGCTGATATGCAATAAGGTTTTATATAAGCGCCTGTAGCTCAGTTGGATAGAGTGTCAGACTCCGACTCTGAAGGCCGTGCGTTCGAATCGCATCAGGCGTATCAAAACGAAAAATCCTGTCGAAAGATAGGATTTTTTGTTTTGTATTATTCATTTTTCATTATTCAATATTCATCATTCATTAAATGTGACAGGATTTTTTAATGAATAATGAATGATGAAATCGCCTTCGGCTGATGAATAATTGATAATTAAAATTCTTTAAAAATGATGATACAATATAATTGGTGATGAAAGTGAAAGAAAATATTTTAATTGAAAAATCAATAGATTTTGCAGCAAGGATAATTAAGTTGCAAAGATATCTTGTTAAGGATAAAAAGGAAACAATTATATCAAAACAAATAGTTAGAAGTGGTACGAGCATCGGTGCAAACATCAATGAGGCCAATTACGGACAAAGCAAGGCTGACTTTATATCGAAATTACATATATCGTTAAAAGAAACTGCTGAAACTGAATATTGGTTGAGATTGCTTGTCAAATCAGAATTGCTGACAAACGAAGAGGGTGAGTCTTTGCTTAAAGATTGTCTTGAAATAAAAAGAGTATTGATTTCATCAATAAACACAGCAAAGAAGAATCAAGGCTAAAACATCTCTATGATTCTGCTTTCCAAAAAAAGACTTGTCAATCGACAAGTCTTTTTTGGTGAAATATGCCTACGGTTGCAGTGAACATTCACGAATGTTCCGAAACGGACGGTTCGTGAGCCGCCCCTACGATGTGTTTTATATGGTATTTAACTGTGCTTTTCGTTTTCGTATCGTGTAAATGATGCAGAAGCAGGTGGTATGCGCAATTATCGTTACAAGCCAACTTACGGCATATACGGAAAACAGCGACTCTATTGTACGGAACTTGTTGAATATTGTTGCAACCCAGAGGATTCTGGTTCCGCACGTTCCGAATGTAGCAACCAGCATTGTTACGGTGGCATAGCCCATACCTCTTACGCCGCCCATAACAACTTCCATAACACCGCACAAAAATACCGGCAGGGCTATATACATTGAACAGGTTATTCCAATCTCAATTATAGCGGGGTCTTTAATGTATATACCGAGCAACGGTCTTGCAAAAACAAAGCACAGAACTCCGACGGATATTCCGCACAGACATACAAATCCGAGATTTATAAGTAAAACGCGTTTTACTCTGTCCCACTTACCCGCACCGACATTCTGACTTGTAAAAGTGAGTGCAGCGTTGTAGAAGCGTTGCAGACAGTGTATAAAAATCCCTGAATGCTGTTGGTGGCGGCATAGGCAGCCATAACGTCTTTGCCGAAGTAGTTTACCGATGACTGAACAGTCATGTTCGAAAAAGAGAAAACCATACCCTGCAATCCCGAGGGTATGCCTATTTTAAGTATGTCAGCAACGTGCTCTTTGTATAATTTAAGTTTCTTTATGTCAATATGCACAGGGCTTTCGTCTTTTACAAGGCAGTTGATAATTCTTGCTGCGGAGATGTACTGAGATATAATTGTGGCGTAGGCAACACCGTCCACGGACATTTTGAGCACTGTTACAAAGAACAGGTTAAGCAAAAAGTTTATTACGCCCGATACACTTATTATGTACAGCGGTTTTTTGGTATCTCCCTTTGCATTAAGGAGTGCCGCACCGAAATTGTATACGATGGAAGCAGGTATGCCCATGCAGTAAATTCTTAAATACAGTGTAGAAAGGTCAATAACATTTTCGGGCGATTTCATAAGCACGAGAGCGGGTCTGGAAATGAGTATGCCGAGTATCGCAAAGAAAATACCCGATGACAGACTTATCAGAACAGATGTGTGGGCAAGTTTTGACACCTTGTCAAACCGCCCCTCTCCCAGATGACGCGCCGCAAGTATGTTTGTTGCCGTCGACATTCCAACAAGAAGATTGAGCAGAAGATTTATCAGCGATGTGGTAGAACCCACCGCGGCAAGAGCGTCTTCTCCGCAGAAATTACTTACAACTATGATGTCTGCTGCATTGAACAAAAGTTGTGTAAGCCTTGATATCATAAGGGGTATGGCAAACCGTATTATATTCCTTGCCATAGGTCCGTTACACATATCCATCATTGCGGAAGAAACGCTGTTTTTTGCAGTCCTCATATAGTTTTCACCTTACTTTTTATCTAAAAACATTTCTCCGACTTTGAAAATGTCCCCCGCGCCCATGGTTAATATTATATCACCGGGTTTGGAATTTTCTTTAAAGAAAGCCAGTATGTTGTCAAATCCGTTTATATATTTTGCACCTTCGATTGAATCGGCAAGTTCGGCAGAACTTACAAGCCCCGTATCTTTTTCCCGTGCGGCGTATATGTCTGCTATGACAAGGTTTTCTGCCGCGGCAAGTTCCCTGGAAAATTCGTTGAATAACGATTTTGTCCTTGTGTAGGTGTGGGGCTGAAATACGCACCAGCATCTCGCGGCGCGTATTTTTGAAACAGCCGACAGAGTGGCTTTGATTTCGGTGGGGTGGTGGGCGTAATCGTCAATAACGAGAATCCCGTCAACCTCTCCTTTTTTCTCAAATCTCCGCTTTGCACCGCGGAATTTTTCCAAACCGCGCCCAACCCCGTCGGTGTCATCTGTAAGTTCCAGTGATGCGGCTATTGTGCACAGCGCGTTGTATATGTTGTGTTCACCCGGTACACTTAAAGTTACAGACATTATGATATTACCCGATTTTACAACATCAAAAGAAGCGTAGCCAAAATCATCGTAGGATATGTTTTCGGCTTTGTAATCTCCGTTTTTTATTCCTGCGGAAATCACTTTGCACTTTGCATTTTTTGCCGCTTTTATACAGTTTTCGTCGTCACCGTTTATGATGAGCGCTCCCTCTTTGGGAATAAGCGATGCAAAGTCCTCAAAAGCACTTATAACATCATCCAAATCCTTGTAGTAGTCAAGGTGGTCCGCTTCGATATTGAGAATTATCCCGATAAATGGTGAAAATTTAAGGAAGTTGCGGCGGTATTCACAGGCCTCTGTAATCATATACTGACTCTTGCCGACTTTCAAGTTTCCGCCTAAAATGTCCAACTCACCGCCCACCATTGCTGTGGGATCGAGATTTGTCTCTGCCATAATGTAGACAAGCATAGAGGTGGAGGTGGTTTTGCCGTGGGTACCGGCCACCGCTATGGGGAATTTATAATTTTTCATAATGTTGCCGACCATTTCGGCACGTTCCACAAGTTTTATACCCTTGCTACGTGCGGCAACCAGTTCGGGATTGTCATCTGCAATTGCCGAAGTATATACCACAATGTCAGGCTCTTTGATGCAACCGGCATCGTGGGGGATAGTAATAATTGCTCCCATACTTTCAAGTTCTTCTGTGATTTTTGTAGGAGTAATGTCGGAACCGGACACTTTTACACCGTTGCTCAAAAGAATTTTGGCAAGAGCGCTCATACTGATGCCGCCGATACCGATAAAGTGTACATTTTTATACAAATCACTCATCTCCCGAAAAAATAATCATTTACCTAAAATATTTTAACAATCGCAAAATAAAAAGTCAATATATTATATATAATTATATATGAATATATAGATTGTTAAAAAAGAAACAAAGATTGTATTTATTGTGGATCTATTGTATAATATTATGAATAGAACTTTTTAAAGGCATACGGGTTCGGATACTGCAAAGGAGAATAAGATGCATCATATAGTACACGAAATAATCCATGAAGTGTATCACTGCCTTACAATGGTACCCTTTCTTTTTATGGCTTATCTTTTAATAGAATACATAGAAAAGTACTCGTCGGATAAAATGGAAAAACTTATGACGGGTTTCGGCAGGATGGGACCTTTGGGCGGTGCAGTTCTTGGTTGTATTCCCCAGTGTGGATTTTCTGCTGCTGCGGCAAATCTTTATTCCACACGTCTTATAACAATGGGAACTCTGGTGGCGGTGTTTTTGTCCACATCGGACGAGGCGATACCTCTGCTGCTTTCAAATCCCGGACATGGCAAGACCATTCTTAAAATTATAGCAATCAAGATAGTCATAGGAGCAATTGTGGGTTTTGCGGCAGACTTTATATTCAAATCCACACCTGATATGGCAAAGGAAGAACTCCACCACAAACACGCTCATTGCGGTAACGGAAAAAAGACTGTATCGGGAATGCTTATGGCAGCGATAAAGCATACGGCGGAGACGTTTTTGTTTATTGCGGTAATATCAATCGCCTTTAACTTTGCGGTACAGATTCTGAGCGAAGAAAGACTCGCTGCGCTGTTTATGGCAAACACGGTATTTCAGCCGTTTGTAACGGCGCTTGTGGGTTTTGTACCCAACTGTGCAACTTCTGTACTGCTTACCAAACTTTATATAGAGGGCACAATAAGTTTTGGTTCGGCAGTAGCGGGACTTTGTTCTGCGGCGGGAGTAGGACTTATGGTGCTGTTTAAGGAAAACCGCCCTGCAAAAGACAATTTTAAGATTATTGCGGTAGTATATGTGTCGGCAGTCATAGCCGGACTTGTGTTTTAAGGAAGTTTAATTAAGGAAGTGAGCGTTTGAGCAGCAATAAAAATCAGGTGTTTATGAAAGGCGCCCTTATATTGATGATAGCCAATCTTACTGTCAAACTGATTGGCGCAGGGTTTAAGATTCCTCTCACATACGTTCTGGGCAAAGAGGGTATGGGGCTGTTCTCCTCGTCATACCAGATGTATGCATGGATGTTTGTAATAGCAACGGCAGGTTTTCCTGTGGCAATTTCCAGGATGGTTGCAGAGAGCCGGGCAAGAGGTAATATAACAGAATCCAAAAAGATTTTCAGTTGCAGTCTGATTCTTATGGGGGTAATCGGCATAATCGGTGCTGCAATCTTGTATTTCGGCGCAGGGATTTTTACTGATTTTATGATGAATCGCGATGCCGAACTCGGCATTAAGGCAATAGCACCGGCACTGTTTTTTGTAGGTGTTATGAGTGCTTTTCGCGGGTACTTCCAGGGCAGACAGGATATGATCCCCACTGCTGTAAGCGAAGTTGTTGAGGCACTCGGCAAACTGGTTTTCGGGTTTTTACTTGCGGTTATGCTTATGCCACTCGGTCTGGCTTACGGCTCTGCGGGTGCAGTTTTCGGCGTCACCGTGGGTGCCTTTGGCGGTATGGTGATAATTGTTATTATGTATTCTGTAAAAAACAGAAAAGACCGCAAAGGCGGCCCTGCTGATTTCGGTCAACCCCGTTCTGTCGGCGGAATCGTGTCGGAACTTGCAAAGATAGCAATCCCCATCACCATAGGCGCATCGGTGTTTAGCCTTACCAGTGTAATTGATATGGTTATGATTATGCGCAGACTCCAGGACGGAGCAGGATTTTCCTATGAACAGGCGCTGGGACTCTGGGGCAGTTATTCTGGATATGCAAACCCGGTGTTCAATATGCCCCCGTCTATTATAACGCCTATCGGTATAAGTATAGTCCCCGCTGTTGCGGCGGCTATGGCGGGTAGCGATATCAGATTCGCCCGAAGAATAACCGCAACAGCGGTTAAAGTTACGACATTGTTTGCGTTGCCGGCTTCAATCGGGGTATCTGTTCTTTCGGGGCCGATTCTGATGTTTCTGTTCCAGGATAAGTTTGCTGAACAGTCCCTTACTTTACTTGCCCTTGTAATAGTTTTTGTGTCCCTTGTAATGGTGACTAATGCAACACTTCAAGCAGTGGGCAAGGAATATGTCCCCGTTATAAATATGCTCATCGGCGGTGCGATTAAGATAATAGTAAACTATATTCTTGTGGGAATACCCGAGATCAACATCAATGGTGCACCGATTGGATCAATGCTTTGCTATATTGTAATACTCACGCTGAATATATATTCAATCAAAAAATCAGTGGGAGTAAAATTCGGCATCATGCCCACAGTGGTGAAGCCATTGCTGTCATCTGTTGCGATGGGCATTGTAGCCATTGTGACATATAACTATACAGAATTTCTGGGTAATCGTGTTGCTGTTGTTATAGCGATTGCCGTCGCGGGAGTTGTATATCTGGGTATGATATTCCTGCTTGGTGCCGTAACAAAAGAGGATATGCAGATGCTGCCCAAATCCGAGAAACTCATACCGGTAATGGAAAGATTTAAACTTATACGGAGGTAGAAAATGCGGCTTGATAAGTATTTGAAGGTGTCACGCCTTATAAAGCGCAGAACGGTAGCCAATGAGGCTTGTGAAAACGGTAAAATAGTGCTTAACGGCAGAGTTGCCAAACCATCTGCTGATGTAAAAGAAGGCGATATCATCGAACTCACCCTGGGCGAGAGAGTTATAAAGGTCAGGGTGGTAAAAATAACAGAGCATGTTATGAAAAGCGATGCAGTTGATATGTACGAGGTAATCAGTTGATAAAGGGGGAAAAACGGTGAAATACACATTCAAAGGCGGTCTGCATCCCAGCGACGGGAAAGAGGCTACTGAAAACAAAAGTATTATCACTCTTGCCGCACCGGAAGAGATGGTATATCCTATGGTACAGCATATAGGTGCACCCTGTACACCCTGTGTGGCTGTGGGAGATACTGTAACGGTAGGGCAGAAGATAGGAGACAGCGACTCCTTTGTATCGGCACCGGTACACAGTACGGTTTCCGGAACAGTAAAGGCGGTAGAGCCAAGACGTCATCCCAACGGCAGAATGGTGGAGAGCATAGTTGTAGAAAACGACGGATTGTATACGTTGCATCCCGATATACACCCTTATGCAGATACGGACAAACTTACCCGTGAGGAGAAGATATCTCTTGTCCGCGAGGCGGGAGTAGTCGGAATGGGCGGCGCATGTTTCCCCACGTTTATAAAACTGAACCCCCCTGCCGACAAGAAAATTGATGTATGTATAGTAAACGGAGCGGAGTGTGAGCCGTACTTAACCTCAGACCACAGAGTTATGATAGAGTCACCCGTTCCTGTTTTTGAAGGTCTTAAAATCATAATGGAAATCCTTGGTGTGGATAAAGGTTACATAGGAATAGAGGAAAACAAACCCGAAGCCATAAAGACAATGCGTTCCCTTGAAAAGGATTATGAGGGTATATCGGTAAAGGTGCTTAAAACCAAGTACCCCCAGGGCAGTGAAAAGCATCTTATAAAAGCACTTACGGGCAAAGAGGTTCCCTCGGGCAAACTACCCGCTGATGTAGGTGTAGTGGTAAATAATGTAGACACCTGTACATCTGTTTATAATGCAGTAACAAGGCACCAGCCATTGCTTAGCAGAATAGTAACGGTTTCAGGTTCAGGTATAAATAAACCCTCCAACTTCCGCGTTCCCATAGGAACTCCGTTTGAGTATGTCATACAGGCGGCGGGTGGAATTAAAGATGAAACCCGTAAAGTAGTTATGGGCGGCCCTATGATGGGTGTTGCGCAGTTTGATTTGAGTGTACCTGTTGTAAAAGGCACATCCGGAATTCTTGCCCTTACCGACAGGGAACTCAAATTTAAAAACACCACTCCTTGTATCCGATGCGGTAAGTGTGTGCAGAGATGCCCCATGAACCTTATGCCGCTCTACCTTAACGCTTATGCCGCGGCAAAAGATATGGCAAAGTGTATCGAATATAATATTATGGATTGTATAGAGTGCGGAATCTGTTCTTACACTTGTCAGAGTGAGCAGCATCCCACACAGAATATAAAACTTATGAAAGCCCAAATCGCGGCAGCAAGAAAGCAGGTGAAGTAAATGACTGATAAAAAGTTTATTGTTTCATACGCTCCTCATATACGGAGTAATGACAGTATTGCTTCAACTATGCTCGATGTTATAATAGCCCTTATTCCTGCACTTGCAGGAGGAGTGTTCTTCTTTGGCCTTCGGGCGCTTACTGTTTGCCTGATAACCGTTGCATCGTGTGTTGTTTCGGAATTTATATGGGATAAAGCCACCGGCAAAGAAAACACCATAGGCGATTTAAGTGCCGTGGTAACGGGTATACTTTTGTCATTCTGCCTCCCCCCTGCAATACCTTATTATATGGCAGTTGTGGGCGGCGTTTTTGCAATAATTGTCGCCAAGATGTTCTTTGGCGGAATAGGTCAGAATTTTGTAAACCCCGCATTGGCGGCACGAGGATTTCTTCTTGCGAGTTGGCCTGTGGCGATGACAAGGTTTACGGCGCCTATGACCAGACTTTCAGTATTTTTATCCAATGCAGATGCTGTGAGCACCGCAACACCACTTGCAGTAATCAAAGGCGGTGAAGAGGCAATCGCATCCGGCTATAAGGAAATGTTTTTTGGTAACATTCCCGGCTGTATAGGTGAGGTTTCGGCTTTGCTTATTCTTATCGGCGGCATCTACCTTATCGCACGTAAAGTTATCCGCCCCATAATCCCGCTTACATATATAATTACTGTTGGTCTGTTCGGTTATCTGTTTGACGGCGGTTTTATGCAGGGTGATTTCCTGTATCATATCCTGGGCGGCGGTGTGTTCTTAGCAGGTTTCTTTATGGCAACCGACTATGTTACAAGCCCCACCACCGGTAAGGGTGAGTTTGTGTATGCTTTGGGTGCAGGTATCATAACAGGTGTAATACGTATATTCGGCGGATATCCCGAGGGTGTTACATACGCGATACTCATTATGAACATAGTAACTCCCATTATTGATAAATACATACGTCCGAGAGTGTTCGGCACGGGAAGGAGCGTGGCATAATGAATAAAAATGTACGTTCCATTGTAAAGACGGGATTCATCCTGTTTGTAATAGGTTTTTTGTGTACGTTGATTTTGTCTGTTTGTAATTATATGACAAAAGGCACCATAGAACGTCTTGCTGCGGAAAGTGAAAGAGAAGCCATGGTGGCAACCCTTTCTGAGGCGGACCATTTTGTAAAACTGCCCCATATAGGTGAGGGGATAGTTACGGGAGTTTTCGAGGGTGTTGATAAAGACAAGAACATTGTGGGATATTGTGTTAAGGTGTATCCCGTAGGTTACGGCGGTGAGATATCTATGATAGTGGGTATTGACACCGACCATAAGGTCACAGGAGTTGATATTGTGAATATGAGTGAGACTCCGGGCCTCGGTGCAAAAGCGAAGGATGAAAGTTTTTATAATCAGTATATCGGCAAGTCGGGACTGGTAAGTGTGAAAAAATCCGGCACACCGAATGAAAACGAAATTTCTGCAATATCAGGAGCAACGGTAACATCAAAAGCCGTTACACAAGGTGTAAATGCTGCTCTTGAAATTGTCAAAAAATTGAGATAAGGAGGGACGAAGATGAAATTCAGACAAATTTTCAAAAACGGCATTATAGAAGAAAACCCCACCTTTGTCCAACTCCTTGGTATGTGCCCTACACTGGCGGTAACCACCTCTGTCATCAACGGTATAGGTATGGGCTTATCTGCCACTTTTGTTCTTATCTGTTCCAACTTTGTTATATCTCTTGTACGTAAGATAATTCCCAATAAGATAAGAATTGCGGCATACATAGTTATAATCGCCACTTTCGTTTCTGTGGTGGAGATGCTGCTCAAAGCA
>SVKG01000014.1 GCA_015068565.1 Oscillospiraceae bacterium
CCACCTTAGGAAGTCTTTTTGCCATATATGCAGCGACCTCCGTCTGAGGTGTAATGGGATATCCGAAATAATGCTTACAACCTGCCATAATAGCGGCTTCTGCCAAAGCTTCATTACCTTTCATCAATACTTTTTCTTTCAATTTTCTCTCCCCCTTATCTTTCAACAGTAATTACGCAATCGGGACACATAGTAGCGCAAAATGCGCAACCGATACAACTCTCGGGATCTGTTACTCCCGCGGGGTGATAACCCTTTGCATTCAATTCATCTTTAAGTGCAACTATGTTTTTGGGACATGCACCTACACAAAGGCCACAGCCTTTACATAAATTTTCATTAAAAACAACTTTTGCCATTTGATTTCCTCCTTATCTTAACCACGATTGTCTGACATATAATCCAATCGGGAACAGATTATTGATTTGTCCGTCAAGTTCATCAAAAAGATCTTCCTTAACAGAAGTAAACATAATTTTAAGTCCGGTCAGTTTGCTGATGCTCTCAGCATATTTGGCAGAAGATAAAACAACCTCGGCAGTGGTTTCTTCACCAAGATTTGAATTATTGACAATTGCCGTAAATCCGGCACCTGCTGCAAGTTCTATCTCCCTCATAACCTCAACCGTATCCTCAGGCGTTGAAGTAAGATAGCGGTATTTATTTATTACAAACACCATTTCGTAATCATTCTGCTTTAAAATATCCGGCATATATCTGCCTAATGCCAAAGCACCGCGATCATCTCCGCCAACATCAATTACAGAGTATTTACTGCCGTCGTGTATAACAGAGTACGCTTCCGCCGGAAGTGCCGGTGTATCCACGTTTGTGTTGGCATAAGGTGATGAGATTAAACGAATTCCTGCGTCGGTAAGTATTTTTTCTGAATCCTTGGTACGAAAATATGGATTTACAATATCAAGGTCAGCAATAGCCACTGATTTATTCTCCGAAGCAAGTTTTAAAGCATAATTTACTGCAATATTGGTTTTTCCGCTTCCGTAATGACCGGCAAAAACAGTTATTCGTTTCAGATTTCTACTGTCCATCCGTATGTATCCTCAATCTTTCCCCACTGTATACCGGTAAGTTTGTTGTAAAGTTTCTGGGTAACATTGCCGATTTCGTTATTGTTAATGGTATATGTCTTGCCTTTGTAGAAGAGTTGGCCGATAGGTGAAACTACCGCCGCAGTACCGCAGCCCCATGCTTCTTCAAGTGTGCCGTTTTCCATAGCCTCGGTAAGTTCGTCTATTGAAAGCAATCTTTCGGATACTTTGTAACCTTCGCTCTTTAAAACTTCAATACAGGATTTTCTTGTAATACCGGGGAGAATAGAGCCGGTAAGTGCAGGAGTGACAATTTCACCATCAATTTTGAACATTACGTTCATAGCACCTACTTCTTCTATATACTTTCTCTCAACACCGTCGAGCCAAAGCACCTGTGTGTATCCAAGTTGTTCTGCTTTCTCTCCGGCACGGTTTGCAGCAGCATAGTTACCGCCGCATTTTGCAAAACCTGTACCGCCGCGTACAGCGCGTACATCGTCTTCCTCTATCATAATCTTAACGGGGTTAATACCCTCTGCATAGTAACTTCCGCTGGGTGAACAAATGATAACAAATGTTGCATTTACAATTGAATGTACACCAAGGTGTTCGTCATTTCCAAAAAGGAACGGGCGTATGTAAAGAGATTCGCCGTCTTTATGGGGAACCCATCTTTCCTCAACCTTGACAAGTTCCTTGATTGCTTGAAGCATATCTTCTTCTGCCATCTGAGGAAGTCTCAAACGCTCAGCAGAGTTATTCATTCTTCTTACATTTTCAATAGGTCTGAAAAGTTGTACTTTGCCGTCGGCTCTTCTGTATGCCTTCAACCCCTCAAAAATTTCTGCACCGTAATGGAATACAGTAGATGCGGGATGCATACTCAAATTGCCAAAAGGAACTATTCTGGCATTATACCAGCCTTTATCCCTTGAATAATCAGCAACAAACATATGGTCGGTAAAAATTTTACCAAAACCAAGATTGTCTGTGGGTACTGTCTTTGGTGAAGTTGTTTTTGTGATTTCAATATTCATAATTTATCTCTCCTTATTCTGCGACGATACCGTCAACCTTTTTAATATTTAACCTTTCAATGGCTTCCTCACGCATTTTGTATTTTAAGATTTTACCTGCCAGATTCATGGGGAATTTATCTACAAAATCTATGTATTTGGGAACTTTATGTTTCGCCATGTGCGAGAGTATGTATTCTTTGAGTTCTTCTACAGTAAGGCTTTCTCCGTCTTTTACAATTACACATGCCATAATCTCTTCGCCGTACTGTTCGTCGGGAACACCAATCACCTGAACATCACTTACTTTGGGGTGAGTATAAATAAACTCTTCAATTTCCTTGGGATAAATATTTTCACCACCACGGATAATCATATCTTTAAGTCTGCCGGTGATTTTATAGTTGCCCTCCGGTGTTCTGAGTGCCAGGTCTCCTGTGTGAAGCCAACCGTCCTTGTCAATAGCAGCCGCAGTTGCAACCGGCATTTTGTAGTAGCCCTTCATTATATTATAACCTCTGGCAACAAATTCGCCAATGGTATTATCAGGTAACTCCTCGTTGGTTTCGGGGTCTACTATGCGACATTCAATCTCGGGAAGTGCACGTCCAACAGTTGAAACCCTTATCGCTACTGAATCATTGGTAGAACTCATTGTGCATCCGGGAGAAGCCTCAGTTTGTCCGTAAACAATTGTGATCTCCTTCATATTCATCTTCTCAACAACCTGATTCATTATAGGCTCGGGACAGGGTGACCCCGCCATAATGCCTGTTCTGACACAACTGAAATCCGTTTTGGAAAAGTCCGGATGTTCAAGCATAGCAATAAACATAGTGGGAACACCGTGGAAAGCAGTGATTTTTTCCTGATTGACACACGCCAGAGATGATTTGGGCGTAAAATACGGAAGTGGATAAATAGTGGCGCCGTGAGTCATTGATGCGGTCATGGCAAGCACCATACCAAAGCAATGGAACATGGGCACCTGTATCATCATTCTGTCAGCAGTGGACAGATCCATTCTGTCACCAATACATTTTCCGTTATTTACCACATTATAGTGTGTAAGCATTACGCCTTTGGGAAAACCTGTTGTTCCGGAAGTATACTGCATATTACAAACATCGTGAACGTTTACAGCCGATGCCGCGCGTCTTACCTCGTCAATATGTACTCTGTTACCCAATGCCAACGCATCATCCCATGTGAGACAGCCTTTTTGCTTATATCCCACCGTGATTACATTCCTGAGGAACGGTAACCGTTTGGCGTGTAATGGTGCCTCCGGTGCTTTGTTTTCAAGTTCGGGACAAAGTTCAGCGACTATCTGTGAATAATTTGAATCTCTGTATCCTTCTATCGTTATAAGGGTGTGGGTATCAGATTGTTTTAACAAATATTCTGCTTCGTGAATCTTATAGGCAGTATTCATAGTAACAAGCACTGCACCGATTTTGGTCGTAGCCCAGAAAGCGACATACCACTGCGGAACATTGGTCGCCCACACAGCAACATGACTGCCTTTTTTTACACCCAAAGCCAAAAGTGATTTGGCAAATTCATCTACATCGTCACGGAACTGCGAGTATGTACGGGTATAATCGAGAGTTGTGTATTTAACAGCGTACTGATCGGGGAACAGTTCAGCCATAGTATCGAGGACCTGCGAAAAAGTCTTCTCAATAAGGGCCTCTTTTTTCCACACAAAGACACCTGTTTTTGTGTTATTTTCATAAAGCGTGGTTTTGGCTCTTGACGGGTCTCTGTATCGAGACATAAAACTTACAAAATGCGGGAAGATAATATCTATATCGTCAATCTCGCTAACCCAGTCAGGATTCCATTCTATTGATATAAAATTGCTGTAATTTATACTGCGCAATGCATTGATAAATTCATCAATCGGAAGTGTGCCCTCTCCTATCAGGCTGTGTTCTGCAACACTTTCCGAATCCTTAATGTGGATATGTTTAACATAAGCACCAAGGTTTTTTATAGTTTGTTCAGCGCTTTCACCGTTGACACGGTAAGGATAGTGAAAATCCCAGAGCGCCGCCAGATTGTCATCAGCAAAACTTTCAAGCAGACTGCGGAGTTTAGAGGTGTCGGCATATTCACCGACGGTTTCGACCAAAAGCGTTATCCCGGCTTCCTTTGCCTGGGGAAGTACTTTCTCTATAAATCCGGTGCAATCACCAAATGCTTTAAGGCGAACATAGGGAACTTTTAATTTTGATGCAACTGTTTTTACCTTTAAAAACTCGGCATAAAGTTCGTCACTTTCCACTGATACATCCGACACCATATCAATACAGGGAATTTTAATTCCATTCTGCACAAGGGCGTGATATGTAACGGAAAGGTTTTCCTCACTGATTTCGTTGACATTGTGTATTTCGATTCCGGTAAATTTATACTCTTTTGCAATTTCAATAAAATCACTGATTTTAAAGTCAGTCCATTTATTTGTGGAGAAAGATAAATTCATTAAAATTCCTCCTCATAATAAATTTTGTTGATAGCGTTTATGTAAGCATTGATACTTGCCTCAACAATATCCGTCGAAGTGCCTTTTCCCGAGTAGAGTTTACCCTCTGACCTTAATTTGACAAGGCTTTCACCCATTGCTTCGCGGCCTCTTGTTACAGATTGAATCTGGAAATCGTCAAGTTCATAATGATGTCCGATTATCTGCTCAATCGCTCTGAATGCGGCGTCAATTGAACCGTCACCTATACTTATTCCACGAAGAACCTCATCGTTGCGGACAAGTTCGATATTAGCGGTAGGAGTTATAACATTACCGCTGTTTATAACATAACTTTTAATCTTGAATGTGGGAGTAACCTGCATGGCGGTACTTGCCACAATCGCTTCAAGTTCTTTAAGACCGACCGCCTTTTTGGCGGCGATTTTCAAAAAGTCATCATAGATATCTTTAATTTCTTCATCTGACAGTTCGTATCCCAAATCAAATATCGCTTTACCAATGGTATGCATATCGTCATCAGCACTGAACTTTACGTCTTCGGAATAAGATTTTTCGCTCTCATCAGTTGAACCGCCAAAACGTGAGAAACCGCCCTCAGCTATTAAAGAGATGCGTTCTGCAACATTATCAAGAACGGCCATATTCATAGATGTTTCAATATCAAGAACATTTTTCTTTACTCTGAAAACATTTAAAACAGACTTTAACGTAGGACAATTCAAAACGCCGGTGGCTACTTTGATTTGTCTTGCACCCACGTTAACAGATGCAATTGCTGACGCTGTACCCATATTCATTTCGTCGGAACATTCTACGGAGAGAACGACATTTTTAAGTTCGGGAACTTTTTCGTATATATCAAGTATATATTTCTCAAACTCACCGGGCAGCATTATTCCCGCCGAATCACACAATGTAACTGTTTTTGCTCCGTTTTCCACAGCAACTTTTACGGCTTTGTACAAAAATTCTTTTTCTGCCCTTGTGCTATCAACAAAAGATACCTCAATATCTTTGCAAACAGAAGATGCATATTTTGTAACCGAAACCACAGCATCAAGCATTTTATCGGGTTTTTTGTGGCAAAGATATTCCATCTGAACCGTTGAAACGGGAACAAGTATATTAAGTCTGGGCTTTACAGCAGTTTTAATAGCATCGTAAGCCACTTCCACTTCCTTTTCGCTTATTCCCACGGGACAGGAAATAATACTGTTTTTTACAATAGAAGAAATAGTATGAAGATAAAGAATATCTTTTTTACCATTGATAATTTCGGATGTTTCGATTATATCGACCTTCAAACTATCTAATTGCTTGGCAATATCGATTTTTTCTTTAAAACTTAGAGATGATGCGCCTACCTTTGATTTTTCACGCAAAGTTTTGTCTGCAATTCTGATAATCATATCCATCCTCACTTTCTAAAAACAAAAAAAACGGTTTTGCGTTATAAAAAGCAAAACCGTCAGAACACACAAAGTATTGTTTTATTCACAAATAAACTTGGTTTGCTTTTTATTTACTGCCTTGATAAGGCAAATTATAATGGCATTTATAATAATTATATCAATTAGTCCTATAATAAGGGAAATACATATTGCGCCAATAATGGCAAACAAAAAAGCAGACACTGATAAAACAGTGTCTGCAAAAGCAACATAATCAGATGTAGATTTACGGGCAGCGGTATTTTTGGCATGACAAGATGAACACGCACTGAAAGACGCATTTTTACCGAAATGTTTAGAATTTGTGGCAAAAACTGACATTTGTGTTCATCTCCAATCAAAAATTTAAATATATGATACCACCAAAGCCTTTATTTGTCAATACTTTTTTATGATTTTATCAAAATAATATCATTGTTTTTCGTTTATCATTTTCAGTTTTGTTTCCCGTCGGTTTTTGACCTCGATTGACATCGGTTTGATATCACCTGCCGCTTTGAGTGCCTGTCTTGTAAGTACGGGACCTATCAATTCGTATATAAGAACCGCAAACAATGTTATGTTCCGCACAAGTGCACCCTGTCCACTCATTTCGGGCGATGATGCAACTATCGAACACATCCCGAGTGCAACACCCGCCTGAGGAAGCAATGTAATACCGAGATATTTGCAGATTTCGGGCGAACATTTGGTGAACTTGGCACTGACGTATGAACCGTAATATTTACCCAAAGAACGGAAAACAATATATGTCATTCCTATTATAACAATCGCTATATCGGTAAACACGTTCAGTTCAAGTTCAGCACCGCTTATAACAAAAAATAATGCAAACAAAGGAGATGTCCATTTATCGGTTTTTTCCATAAGGTCATGGGAAAGCGGACAAATATTACAAAAGATTGTGCCAAGCATCATGCAAACGAGCAAAGATGAAAAACTGATGTGTATAGGTCCAACTTCTATTTTCATCATAGAAAGAGCCGCAGTAAGGAACACAAAGGCAATTGCAAGATTAAGTCTGTTTGTGTTTGAGTTAAACATTTTTTCAAGTTGAGTGAGCACCCACCCCATAACAGCACCGAGAGAAAGAGATGCAATAATCTCAACAATGGGATTGATGAAAATAGAAACAAAATCTGTCGTTCCTACAATAATTGTTTTAGCAATACCGAGCGAAACCGCAAAAACAATAAGACCAACAGCGTCATCAAGAGCAACAATTGGCAAGAGCAAATTAGTAAGCGGTCCTTTGGCTTTATATTGACGGACTACCATCAAAGTTGCCGCGGGTGCGGTTGCTGTAGCGATAGCACCGAGAGTTATAGCCTGAGATGTAGAAAGTTTATCGGGCATCATAAGATGTACCCCATACAATGCCAGGTCAACAAACAATGTGGCAACCAAAGCCTGGAAAATACCTATTACCATCGCCTGCATACCTGTTTTTTTCAATTCGTCAAGACGAAATTCGCTTCCTATTGAAAAGGCAATGAATCCCAATGCCACTTCCGAAATCAACGACAGATTTTCAACAGCATGAGCATTGTTGAATCCCAGTCCTTCTATCCCCAACGCACCAAGACAATAAGGCCCAATCAGCACACCGGCAATCAGATACGCGGTTACTGACGGGAGTTTTAAAGGTTTAAAAAGTCTGGTCATAAGCAGACCGCCCAATAAGGCAATTGAAACAGATAATAAAGTATTCATTATAGCCTCCATATATTGCGCAAAGCATAATTTTTCAAACATTTAAGAGTATATCACGCGGATACAATAATTTCAAGTGGGATTTGTGTTGTTTTTTCAATTTTACTTTCTATAACATACTATTGATATGTCCATTTTTTTATTGACATTAACTGCTGTATTTAGTATAATACACAAGTAAGTATTATTTTGCTGGTGTGGCTCAAAGGTAGAGCAGCGGTATCGTAAACCGCAGGTTGCAGGTTCGATTCCTGTCACCAGCTTCCCCCGTTTGGCTATTGCTGAACGGGGATTTTTATATAGAAAAAACCGTCTCACTAAAAATGTGAGGCGGCCTTAATTCTGCTTTTTTACTTGAAAATTATGTAGTATTCCTTCAAGAAAGAGAATCAATAATTTTCTTTTCTTACTTCAAAGAAACTCTGAGGGTGTGCACAAACGGGGCAAAGTTCAGGTGCTTTCTTTCCAATGACAAGGTGACCGCAGTTACGGCATTCCCACATGATTTCTTCGCTCTTTTCAAACACGGCTTTCATTTCAACATTATTAAGTAATGCACGATAACGCTCTTCGTGGGCTTTTTCTATCTGTGCTACCATTCTGAACTGCGCTGCCAATGCAGTAAAGCCTTCTTCCTCTGCATCTTTTGCAAATCTGTCGTACATATCTGTCCATTCATAATTCTCGCCTTCTGCTGCGTGAAGAAGATTTTCTGCTGTGGTTCCAAGTTCGCCAAGTGCCTTAAACCAAAGTTTTGCGTGTTCTTTTTCGTTGTTTGCGGTTTCTTCAAATATTGCTGATATCTGCTGAAAGCCTTCCTTTTTTGCCACGGAAGCAAAATAAGTATACTTATTTCTTGCCTGGCTTTCTCCGGCAAACGCCTCCATAAGATTTTTCTCTGTTTTTGTACCTTTTAAGTTCATAATACTACCTCCTATTTATTTGCTACATCTATTCTTGTCATAGCGCGTAATAGTTTTATTTTCGCTTTGTCAAGTCGTTTATTGTCATCGGAAGAATCAATAATCTTCCTCGCTTTGTCACGCGCCTTTTCGGCACGTTCCACATCAATTTTATCCGACCACTCAAATGTGTCGGCTACGATGCTTACACACTCTTTATCAGCACTTACTACGCCTCCTGAACAAGCAGCATTCCGCCACTGTCCGTTTGCCTGAATCCGTGCTTCGCCCGTAGACAACGGTGAAACAAACGGGGCATGATTATTCAATATCCCCACATCACCGGTAGTGGTCCTTACAATAACAGATTCAGCCATACCGTCATATTCAATGCCATCCGGCGTTACAATAATCAATTTGAATTCTGACATAGAATCCTCCGTTTAATTTGTTTCCTTAGCGGCTTTTTCTATTACCTCGTCGATTGTACCCGCAAACAAAAATGCAGATTCGGGCAAATCATCATGTTTACCCTCAACAATCTCTTTAAAGCCACGGATAGTCTCTTTAAGTGGGATATACTTTCCTTTCATACCGGTAAACTGTTCAGCAACAGAGAAAGGCTGAGAAAGGAAACGCTGTACTCTTCTTGCGCGGTTGACGGTGATTTTGTCTTCTTCGGTAAGTTCGTCCATACCCATAATGGCAATAATATCTTGAAGTTCTTTATAGCGTTGCAGAAGATGGATTACCGCAAGAGCAGTATCATAATGTTCCTGACCCACCACATCGGGAGAGAGAATTCTCGATGTAGATTCAAGGGGGTCAACAGCAGGATAAATACCCAACGATGCTATGTTTCTTGACAATACCGTTGTAGCATCAAGGTGAGCAAAAGTTGTAGCAGGTGCAGGGTCTGTCAAGTCATCAGCAGGAACATATACCGCCTGAACGGAAGTGATAGAACCTTTTTTTGTAGAGGTGATTCTCTCTTGAAGAGCACCCATCTCAGTGGCAAGTGTAGGCTGATAACCAACCGCAGATGGCATTCTGCCCAGAAGCGCACTTACCTCGGAACCTGCCTGAGTAAATCTGAAAATATTGTCAATAAACAAAAGTACGTCCTGACCGGCAGAATCACGGAAATATTCCGCCATTGTAAGACCTGAAAGTGCCACCCTCATTCTTGCTCCGGGGGGCTCGTTCATCTGTCCGTACACGAGTGCGGTTTTATTTATAACACCTGAATCTTTCATTTCGTTATAAAGGTCATTACCCTCACGGGTACGCTCCCCTACTCCCGTAAATACAGAAATACCGCCATGTTGCTTGGCTACGTTATTGATAAGTTCCATAATAAGAACTGTCTTACCTACACCCGCTCCGCCAAAAAGACCGATCTTACCGCCTTTTGCATAAGGTGCGATAAGGTCAACTACTTTAATACCGGTTTCGAGTATTTCCGTTGTGCTTTCCTGCTCATCATAGGCAGGAGGATTACGGTGGATGCTCCATTTTTCTTCAACGTCAGGTGCGGGCATCTCATCAATAGGCTCACCCAGCAAATTAAAAATTCTGCCAAGAGTTTTATCTCCGACAGGAACTTTAATACCGGACCCTGTATCGATAGCGTCCAGGCCTCTTTTAAGTCCGTCGGTAGAATTCATGGCAATACAGCGAACAATATTATCGCCAAGATGTGCAGCGGCTTCAACCACTACGATTGAATCGCCGTTGCTAATTTCTATAGCATTTTTTATCAGCGGCAGTTGACCTTCTTCAAAACGAACGTCAACTACGGGGCCGATTATTTGGATTACTGTTCCTTTATTATTCATAGTTCAAAACCTTTCGATTTTAAGAATTAGCTCCCGCAACAATCTCGGTAATCTCCTGAGTAATACCTGCCTGACGGGCGCGATTATATTGCAGTTGAAGTTCAGATATCATATCATCCGCATTGCTCGTAGCAGTATCCATAGCATTCTGTCGGGCGGTAAGTTCACTCACATAAGACCGTGACACGGCCGAAAGAATCAAGGACGCAACATACGATTGCATAATCCGGGAAACAGCAGAGGCAAAGCCCTGTTCACATTCAATCTGGACTTTTTTTGCATCAGTATCCGGCGTGAGCGGAAAAATCCTGACGGTTACCGGCTCTTGATGTAAAACATTTTTATAATTGGTGTATGTGAGATAAAGTTCGTCCAATTCACCCGATTTATACTTTTCGCAGAAGAACCTACCCAACTCAAAACAATCTCCAATGCTGATATCTGATACAGACATTTGTCTTTTTTCAATAAAGTCAAACCGTTTACCAAAAAACTCTACTGCTTTTTTACCAATCGGCAAAACTGATATTTCAGCACTGTGCTCTTTTGCGTGAGAGAGAACCTCTCTGAAAATGTTTGAGTTATAACCTCCCGCAAGGCCTCTGTCACCGGCAATTACACAGTAACATATCTTTTCGGGCTTACGCGCGGTAAAGAAAACACTTTCTTTGGCATCTGCACTTCGGGACAGTTTATTAACCACATCATTGAACGACTTATAATAAGGAGCAGTCTGTTCCATTCGCTCCTTTGCGCGACTCAGTTTGGAAGATGCCACAAGACGCATCGCCTTGGTAATCTGACGAGTACCCTGAACACTTTTTATTCTTGTTTTAATGTCCTTCATGGAACTGCCTGCCATTAGTCATTCACCTCTTTGCGTGTAAATTAACAAAACGCTCTGTAAAGGTCTTTACCGCTTCTTCAAGCAATGACATACCTTCACCGGAAAGAGCACCTGTGGATGTTATCTCACTCTTGATCTGAGGATATGTCTCATCAACAAACGCAAACAATTGTTTTTCGTATTCAGAAACATATTTCAGTTCGATATTATCAAGATAATTGTTGATAACCGCATAAATTATAATAACCTGATTTTCAACAGTTACAGGAGCAGAACGGCCCTGTTTGAGAATCTCAACAATTCGCTCACCTTTTCTGAGACGGCTCTTGGTATCCGCATCAAGGTCAGAACCGAACTGAGAGAAAGACTGTAATTCTCTGTACTGTGAATATTCAAGTTTAAGTTTACCGGCAACTTTTTTCATAGCAGAAATCTGCGCATTACCACCTACACGGGATACAGATATACCAGGGTTTACCGCCGGCATTATACCGTTATGGAAAAGTTCGGTTTCGAGGAATATCTGACCGTCGGTAATAGAAATTACGTTGGTCGGGATATATGCAGATACGTCACCCGCCTGAGTTTCGATAATCGGCAAAGCAGTAAGAGAACCACCGCCGTATTCAGGCGCAAGATTGGCTGCACGTTCCAGAAGTCTTGAATGGAGATAAAAAACATCTCCGGGGTATGCTTCACGTCCCGGCGGACGGCGAAGCAAAAGAGAAAGTGTTCTGTAAGCAACAGCATGTTTGGACAAATCGTCATAAACAATAAGCGCATGTTTGCCCTTGCCCATAAAGTATTCGCCCATGGTACATCCCGCATAAGGTGCAATATACTGCAAGGGAGCGGTTTCAGAAGCAGTTGCCGAAACAACGATTGTATATTCCATTGCTCCGGTTTTTGTAAGTAATTCAACCAGTTGTGCTACTGTTGAACGCTTTTGTCCGATTGCTACATATATACAGATAACATCTTTATCCTTCTGATTTATTATGGTGTCGATGGCGATGGCTGTTTTACCGGTTTGTCTGTCGCCGATAATAAGTTCTCGCTGTCCTCTGCCGATAGGAATCATAGAGTCAATTGCTTTAATTCCTGTCTGCAAGGGGGTATCAACAGATTTTCTTGTGATAATTCCGGGGGCGTTTGATTCGATAGGGCGAATTTCGTCTGTAACAATAGCGCCTTTTCCGTCAATGGGATTACCCAAAGCGTCAACAACTCTGCCAATCAAAGCATCGCCTACCGGCACACTTACTACCTTGCCGGTACGCTTAACAACACTACCCTCTTTTATATTGGAATCGTCTCCAAGTATAACTATACTTACAAACTCTTCTTCAAGGTTAAGAGCCATACCCATCTCGCCGTTTTCGAACTCCAAAAGTTCGTTGGACATACAGTTATCCAAACCATACGCACGGGCAATAGCGTCACCAACCTCTATAACATAACCGGTTTCACTGTAAGAAACCTTGTTTTCGAAGTTTTTGATTTCGCTTTTAATCAATTTGCTTATTTCATCGGGTTTCATCATAAACCTCCATTATTCAAGTACCACTGATTTAATTTGCTTCTCTATTTCATTAAGTCGTGTTTTAACACTTGAATCAATTTGTTTGCTTTCTGTTCTGACTATAATACCGCCCATAATTGAAGAATCAATCTCCACAGTAATATTAACGTGTTTAGACAGTTTTTCTTCAAGTTTCAGTCTGAGTTTTTCAAGCACATCCTCTGATAAGGGGTGAGCAGTTATAACGCTGACATTCTCGATATTATGTCCTTTACGGTACAACCTCATATACTCATCAGCAGTCTCAACAAAAAACGATGTTACTCGGCGTTTGCACATAACCTTTATACAGTTCAAAAGATGTACATTGGCTCCGGCAAAGCACTTTTCAATAACTGAAATGCGTTCTGTTAAATCGCAACATGGTCTGTCCAGAATTTTGGAAAGTTGCGGATTGTCAGCAAATGCAAAGCGTACAGCATCCAACTGACCGTATATTTCCTCTGCACAATTTTCCTCAACGGCAAGAGAATACAATGCCTCCGCATACGATACCGCCGTCATGATACATCACCTAATTCTTCGATGAATTTTTCAATCATACGCTTATCGTCATAGGAATTTATCTGTCTTTCAATAACCTTTCCGGCTATTGTGAGCGCCATATCAGAAAGTTCGTTCTTTGCTTCGTTAACAGCCTTTTTGCGTTCAATCAAAATCTTTTCATTTGCTCTTTCAACGATTGAAGCCGCCTTACTCTGAGCATCCGATATAATCTCATCAGAAGAAATTTTGGCGTTTTTTACCGCAAATTTAACTATTTCCTCCGCCTCATCACGGGCTCCGTTCAATTTGGAATCATACTCGTTTTTGAGTTCCTCCGCATCTTTTTTTACGGCTTCGGCTTCATCATAAATATTTTTAATTTCATCATTACGCGCGTCCAATATTGCCATAACGGGCTTAAACAGAAATTTTTTGAAAAGCCACATTAAAATGAGCAGGTTGCCCCACTGCATAATTATTGTCCACACATCTATACTTACAAACGGCATTTTAAAGCCTCCTTGAAACTATTAAAGCAAATTGATAAGCGGGTTGGCAAACAAAAGTATCAACGCTACAACCAGACCGTAAATACCGGTTGACTCAGCAACTGCACAACCAAAAAGCATAGTTGATGTAACATCACCTTTTGCTTCGGGCTGACGTCCTACTGCTTCTGCTGCTTTACCTGCTGCATATCCCTGACCGATACCGGGACCAATACCTGCGATCATAGCAAGACCGGCACCAACCGCTGATGCTGCCAAAACGATTGCTTTTTCTAACATAACAAATACCTCCATAAAAATTTAAATTTTAATTTCTCGGATCTACTCCGGAAACAAATACCATAGTTAACATAGAAATTATATAAGCCTGTAAAAAACTGGTGAATACATCAAAATATATAGACAATATGGCAGGTAATCCCAACTGAAAAATCGGGATACTTGCAACAAATTCATTTGGTATCCACCCGATTACAAACCTGCTCAACGCGGCAAGTGCCGAATACAACAGGCTCGTAATAACCATTCCTGCGGCAATATTACCGAAATGACGGAATGACATGGAAATCGGACTTGCAATTTCCGACACAATGTTAAGGGGCAGCAAAAACGGTACAGGTTCCATAAAGCCTTTCAGCCATCCGCCTATTCCGTTCAACCTGATGTTATTGCCCTGAATCATTATAAAGGCAAGTAACGCCCAACTTAAAGTTGTACTTAAATCAGCAGTAAAAGGTCTCAGCCCTACCAAAGATGACAAACTTCCGATTATAGACGACGCAAACAGTGCCGCAATATAGGGTGTTAAAAATTTGTATCTTTCTCCCATTGTGTTATTCACAAGGTTATTTGCCATCTCCACAAGTTTTTCGGCAACAATCTGCCGTCTTGTTGTGGGAACAACTTTAAGGTTTCTCGTAAGCCAAATACAAATCAAGGTGATAACAGCCATAACAAGCCATGTATCAACGACGGTTTCGGTAACATTGATATTGAGATACGGTATGGTAAACAGTATCTTAGGACCCTCCAAGGTTATCACCCTCCTTGTCTGCAACTTTTTTTGTTCTGTTCAATACTCCTTGCAGAGTTATAATCACTATCCTTGGAAAAACAAGAGGAATTGCTGTTGCAACATAATTGATATATGGAGATCTAATCGCAAAAACAATGACTACACCTATAAATGCGAGTCGCAAAAGATAACTTACTCCCATATATCCCGATGCCGATTTTCCTTTTGACAACGACATCGAAACAGTAATTGCAAGAAAAACAAAGTTAAGGATTGCACAGACTATACCCAGCAAAGTCCCCCAAAGTACAGTAATATCAAAACGACCAATAGCCAAAAACACCAGATCCATTACTGCGCCTAAAAATATTACTCCTGAAATAACCTTTAAAATATCTTTTTTCATATTATTCCTCGGACAAACAAAATTATTTTATCTATTATAGCAAAAAGAAGGTGTGGTGTCAACAAACATCAAAATTACAATATCATATTCCGTATATTGTACATTTTTTCATCGAGTGATGCACTGATTTCGGCACACTCGCTGAGGCCTTCTCCTATTTTCTTTTCCTGTTCTTCGCTAAGGCCTTTCTTATAACGAAGTTTATGTTCAAGGTTTGCCCAGAACTCCATAGCAATAGTCCTCAGTTGCACCTCGACCTTCATCATCCGCTTTTCTTTATGTAAAAAAATGGGTATTTCAACTATAAGATGCAAACTACGGTATCCGTTTGGTTTTGGGGCTTTAATATAATCTTTTTTCTCAATTACCTTTATATCGTCCTGCTGACACAGGCAGTCGGCCAACATATAGATATCATCAACAAAAGAACATATTACCCGCACACCGGCCACATCATAAATGTTTGATTCAATATTATCAATATCAGGCTCTATCCCGCGACGTATCAGTTTTTCACGAATACTTGGCATAGATTTTAATCGGGTTTTTATGCTTTCTATGGGATTGCGCTCATTTTGAAGAGCAAACTGTTTGTTAAGTACATTTAACTTTGTTTCCATCTCCAACATAGCACAATGATAGTAAGTCATTATCTCCCTTACTTTATTCAATTTTTCCTGCAATATTTCGCGAGGTAACTGCGACAGCATACTGTCAAGTTCCTGCATATCTTGCTCTTTATTCCACATTCTTCAAACTCCTCTCAGCATCGTAATAATACTTGGTTGAATGAAGTATATCAGAAAAAAATTAACAATCAGTACAAAATTTATAAACAATTTGTAAATATATTACTTTCCTTTTGTTTCGCAGTATATGCACCTGTATTCTCTGCCACTTTCACTGGTGAGTTTAAAAATGTGCGGAAGTTCCTGTTCGCACGAACTTATGCACCTGGGGTTTTTACAGTAAATTACATTTACAAGTTTTTCGGGCAGTGACATTTTTCTTTTCTCTACCAACTCGCCGTCGCGTATAATATCAACGGTTGCCGCAGGAGAAACAAACCCCAAAATATCCATATCCAAATCAATGGCATCATCAATTTTGATAATATCTTTTTTGCCCATTTTATTACTGGAAGCATTTTTGATAATTGCAACCGCACATTCAAGGGAGTCGAGATTGAGCAAGTTAAATATTTCCATACCCTTACCTGCTTCAATATGATCTATTACAATACCGTTTTTTATAGAATCAATATTCATTTATTCCACCCCCAGCAATTTAAGTATCAATGCCATACGCATATATTTTCCGTTTAATACCTGGTCAAAATAACAAGCGCGACTGTCATTATCTACCGCAACACTAATCTCGTTTACACGGGGAAGCGGATGCATTATACACAAGTCCGGCTTTGCGGTAACAAGTTTTTCCGGAGTCAGTATATAACTGTCTTTTAACCTGAGGTAGTCTTCTTCGTTGAAAAATCTTTCCCGCTGAACCCTTGTCATATACAAAATATCAAGTTCGGGCATTACACTCACCAAATCATTGGTTTGCACATATTCAAGATTTTTATCTTTAATAATATTCTTGACATAACCGGGAACTTTGAGTTCATCAGGAGAAATAAGCACAAATTTGATATTTTCGTATCTGGAAAGTGCAGAAATTAAAGAGTGTACTGTTCTGCCAAACTTCAAATCGCCGCAAACACCCACAGTCAGATTGTCGAATCTGCCTTTTTCACGGTGTATTGTGAGTAAGTCGGCAAGAGTCTGCGTGGGGTGATTATGGCCGCCGTCACCGGCATTTATAACCGGTATATTACTGTTCAATGCCGCAACCAGAGGAGCACCCTCTTTGGGATGCCTCATAGCAATAATGTCGGCATAGCAGGAAATAACCTTGGCGGTATCTGCTACACTCTCCCCTTTTGAAGCAGAACTGGATGCTGAATCAGACATCGAAAGCACATTACCGCCCAACTCATACATAGCCGCCTCAAAACTCAGTCTTGTGCGGGTTGAAGGCTCAAAAAACAGAGTTGCCAATTTCTTACCCTTACATTTTTCACAGTATTTGTCCGGATTTGATATTATGTCTTCTGCGACAGAAACAAGTTCTTTGATTTCTTCTTTCGACAAATCTTTAATATCAATTACGCTTCTCATTTTGACTCTCCTATCCAACTTTCATCCGAAGGATTATTTCTGAAAGCAATAAGTCGTGCAATATCTTCGTTGCGGATATAACCCTCTTCCGCTGCTGCCTCTGCAATTACATCAAACTCTGTGAGGCTTATGTTTTTAACATTGGCTGCCGCGAGTCTGTCAAGACCTTTTTTCATACCATAGGTAAAGATAGATGCAATTCCAAGAACTTCTGCACCTGCTTCTCTGAGTATTTCAACCACTTCTATAACGCTTCCGCCGGTAGAAATCAAGTCCTCTACAACTACGACTTTTTGTCCGGGAATAAGTTTACCCTCTATCTGATTTTTTCTGCCGTGGTCTTTTGCACCGCTGCGAACATAACCCATAGGGAGTCCGAGAATATGTGCTGTTATTGCAGCGTGAGCAATACCTGCCGTAGATGTACCCATTAAAACTTCCGCTTCGGGATAATTTTCTTTTATAACCTGTGCAAGGCCGTTTTCTACATCATTTCTTACTTCAATGTCACTAAGTGTCAATCTGTTGTCACAGTAAACAGGGCTTTTGATACCACTCGCCCATGTAAAAGGCTCTTCGGGTCTGAAAAAAACCGCCTTGATTTTGAGCAAATCTTTTGCAATTAACTTTTTCATAAGTATATACCTCTCTTAATCAATAAATTCTTTTACACATCTTCTGTATGCCGCAACGGGGTCATCAGCCGCCGTAATAGGTCTGCCTACTACGATATAGTCCGAACCGATAATTTTTGCCTGTTCAGGTGTCATAACTCTTACCTGGTCGCCCTTATCTCCATCTGCAAAGCGTACACCGGGAGTTACTGTTATAAACTCTTTACCGCAGGTTGCGTGAACTTTTTCTGCTTCAAGCGGTGAACAAACTACTCCGTCAAGACCTGCCTCAGCAGCGTTTTTTGCATAATGCATAACCACTTTGTCAATGGGTTCGTTAATGAGAAGGTCCTTCTCCATTCTCTCCTGACTGGTAGAGGTCAGTTGAGTAACTGCTATAAGTATGGGGCGTGTGCCATCAGGACGTGTGAGTCCTTCGATTGCCGCCTTCATCATATCAACGGTACCGGCTGCGTGAAGGTTTGTCATATCAACATCGAGTTTTGAAAGTACTGCCATTGATTTTTTTACAGTATTGGGAATGTCGTGAAGTTTTAAATCAAGAAAAATCTTATGTCCGCGTTTTTTGATTTCGCGTACAATCTCGGGACCGGCACCATAAAAAAGTTCCATTCCGATTTTTACAAAAGGTTTTTCATCCGTAAACAAATCAAGAAAATTAAGCACATCTTCCTTTGTGGGAAAATCACAAGCAACTATTACATCCTTACCCATCAGTGAGCACCTCCGATTATATCTCTTAATTTATTTATTCCGTATTTTTCCATACATTCGGGCAGTTGGTCAATAATCTTTTTACAAGCGAAAGGGTCTACAAGATTTGCCGCACCAACCTGAACTGCGGTAGCACCCGCAAGTATCATTTCAATAACATCCTCGGCAGTTGAAACGCCGCCCATTCCGATTATTGGGATTTTAACCGCATCATATACCTGATACACCATCCTCAATGCCACCGGGAAAATGGCAGGACCCGAAAAACCGCCCATTTTATTGGCAATCACACATTTTTTTGTTTTAAGATCTATCCTCATACCAAGCAGTGTGTTAATAAGGCTGATGCCGTCAGCCCCAGCCTCCTCACAAGCGACAGCAACAGATACAATGTCTGTTACATTGGGAGAAAGTTTAATATATACAGGCTTGGTGGTAACCGCTTTAACCGCTTTTGTTACTTCTGCCGCAGACTCGGGAGTTGTACCAAAACTCATTCCTCCGCCGTGTACATTGGGGCAGGAAACGTTAACCTCTATCCAGCCAACCTGAGGGGCTTCGTCTATTTTTTTGCATGTATACACATATTCATCAATGGAAAATCCGCTTACATTAGCCATTACAGGCTTGGAAAAATATTCTTTGAGTTCTTTAAGTTCGTTAGATATTACATGCTCTACACCGGGGTTTTGCAATCCAACCGAATTGATCATACCCGATGTACATTCTGCGATTCTGGGGGTGGGATTACCGAAACGCGGCTCTTTGGTGGTGCCTTTAAAAGAAAAAGTACCAAGACAGTTGATATCATAAAGTTCGGCAAATTCTTTTCCGAAGCCAAATGTTCCGCTGGCAGGAATAACCGGATTGTCAAGAGTTATTCCGTTTAAGTTTACTCTTGTATCTACCATACTATCTCCTCCCTTTCAAGAACGGGACCGTCTTTACAAATACGTTTATTGCCGTATTTTGTTTTGCAGGAGCAACCCATACACGCGCCGAATCCGCATCCCATACGTTCTTCAAAACTGAACTGTCCCGATGTTTTGGTAGTCTTATCCACCGCTTTAAACATAGGCATGGGTCCACAGGTGTAAAAGTAAGTGTAATCAAGATTTGCTGTAACATCAGTTACAAAACCTTTTGTGCCGCGGCTTCCGTCAGCAGTTGCAATATAAACCTGAGCACCGGTGGCACGGAATTCATCCTCATAATACACATCAGCGTCACTGTTAAAGCCGTTTACTACTATCGGCTCCTTACCTTCGGCAATAAGTTTTTTACAAAGATTATACATAGGTGCTACACCCATACCGCCACCAATAAGAAGAGGGGTTTGGCCGCTTTTTGAAGTGTCAAAGCCATTTCCAAGACCGACAAGCAAATCAAGAGTTTCGCCCTCGCCTATTTTGCTCATTACCTCAGTGCCCTTCCCCACAACTTTGTAGACAAGCGTTATGGACTCACTGTCATAATCACACACAGATATGGGACGGCGAAGATAAAAGCCTTCAATCCTGATATTTACAAACTGACCGGGAGCAGTTATCGCAGATGTATCTCCCATAAGTTTCATCTCATACACATCACGGGCAATATTAACGTTTTTAGCAACGGTATAAAATGACT
>SVKG01000015.1 GCA_015068565.1 Oscillospiraceae bacterium
GGTACCGGTTGCCATATCGAATAACGATAACTGAACACCTCTGTAATCTTCTGACAGATTCTGGGCAGTAACCGTAAGCATTCGTATGGGTATTTTAAAATCCCAGTTTTTGGATACGAGTGACACGGCGGTTTCGGCAATTACTCTGCCTAAATTGGTAGATGGTTCAATCACCGACTGCCTTGAAATCGTCTTTAAACTGTCATCTTTAATACTTACGCTTACACAATTGCACCACAAACCGTATCTGCGCAGTCTTTCGGCAACATTTTCCGAAAGGGGAACAACTGCCGATCTGACTTCTTCAATTGAACGTAGATTCTTTTTAAATGTCAGTCCTTTGCCTATACTTTTTGGCAGTTCCCATGCCGTTGCAAGAGCAACCTCTCCGCCACCCTCGCCGTGGGCAAAATCGTACAGTTCGCCGCCTCTTGCACCTAATATACTTGTAAGCAGTGCTTTGCTTGACGAGGCCACATCACCCACTGTGTGAATGTCGTACCCGGCAAGTTTAGAATAAGTGCTTTTTCCTACAAAAAGCAGAGAACTCACGGGTAGGGGGTATACAATCTCTTTGTAATTTTCTCTTGTTATTTCTGTTATGGCATCAGGCTTTTTGTAGTCGCTGCCCAACTTTGCAAAAATTTTGTTAAAAGAAACTCCTACGGAAATTGTAAGCCCTGTTTCAGCCTTTACGGTATCTTTTATGCTTTCTGCAATTTGCCTTCCGTTGCCGAATAACTTCTGACTCCCCGTAACATCAAGCCATGCCTCATCAATTCCAAATGCTTCAACCCTGTCGGTGTAGCGCATATATATTTCAAATACTTTTTTGGAGTATTCGGCATATTTGTGATAGTGAGGTTCGGCAAGGACGAGATCGGGGCATTTTTTCCGTGCTTGCCAGATAGGTTCTGCGGTCTGTACGCCAAACTTTTTCGCCAACTCATTTTTGGCAAGGATTATACCGTGCCTGTCCTCGCTGCTTCCGGCAACGGCCATGGGTACGGTCTTGAATTCAGGGTGCGCAAGAGATTCCACAGAAGCAAAAAAATTGTTAAGATCACAGTGCAAAATTACCCGTTCAATCAAATCCTCACCCCCAATGTTTAATATATATATTTTATTATATAATCACCGAATTATCAAGACAAAAGAAAAAATCCAAAAAAGTTTTAATTTATATTGTAATTTTCAAATGGATGTAGTATAATATATTGGTCGTACAACCGGGGAAGTAGCGGCGCCCTGTACTTGCAATCCGCTATAGCAAGGGTCATGCCCTTTTTGAGGGTTGCTGTGTATGCGCAAGTGTATGTTAAGCAGTGTTGAGAGTCGGGTTCTGCGCAATGCAGACTCGTGAACCTGGTCAGGTGGGGAACCAAGCAGCCATAAGCGATGCTTTGTATGTGCCGCAGAGGGCCTGATTTGAGTTGATTAACATATAACGTGTATATGCTCAATTCGATTTTAGGGCGTACGATATTTTTATATAAAAAAACGGAGGCAGTTATGTCATACCAGGCTTTGTACCGTAAGTGGCGACCCATGGTGTTTGATGATGTTGTGGGTCAGGAACATATAACGACCACTATTAAAAATGAAATAGTCAGTGGCAAAATGTCCCACGCGTATTTGTTTACCGGTACACGGGGTACCGGCAAAACGTCTACGGCAAAAATTTTCAGCCGTGGTGTTAACTGTGTTAATTCCAAAGACGGCAATCCCTGTAATGAGTGTGAAATTTGTAAGGGTATCCTCAGTGAACGAGTGCTGGATGTAATAGAGATTGACGCCGCTTCAAATAACGGTGTGGAAAATATCAGGGATATTATAGAGCAGACAAAATACGCTGCGGCAGAGGGCAGATACCGCGTTTACATAATAGACGAGGTTCACATGCTTTCCCAGGGCGCGTTCAATGCTTTGCTCAAAACTTTGGAAGAGCCTACACAGGGTGTCATATTTATTCTTGCCACAACGGAGATTCATAAGGTACCTGCCACTATAATGTCGCGTTGTCAGCGTTTTGATTTTAAAACTATAAATATCACAGACATAGCCGGTCGCATAAAATATATATTGGAGCAAGAGGGCATAACGGCAGAGGATGATGCCATACAGTATGTTGCCCGACTTGGCGAGGGTTCAATGCGTGATTCTTTGAGTATACTGGACCAGTGCCTTGCATTTAAACATAACAACCTAACCTATAACGATGTCATCGACACAGTCGGCTCTGTGGACACGACATTTTTGTATGATATAGCATCTTTTATAGCCGAGGAAAACGTGGCGGGTGCCATATCTGTTTTTGAAAAATGTATAAAGAACGGCAAAAACACAGATTTTTTTGCTCAGGAACTTCTTGAAGTATACAGGAATATGCTTCTGTATAAGGTGTCACAGGATACCGAATACGCGGGTTTAAGGTATGAGAACACACAAAAAACTGCTGAAAAGTACACGATTGAAAGACTTATGTACTGTGTAGAAACCGTTTCAAATCTTATAAACCGCATCAAATTTGCATCATCTCCCAGAGTGTTTATCGAAATGGCGATAGTTAAGATGGCAACACCCGAACTTGATGATAGTAACAGTGCAGTTCTGGCAAGGCTTTCAAAACTGGAAGCCACCCTGAGAGGCGGGGTGTGTGTAAAGCCTGTAAATACCGTAGAACAAAACGTAACCACGAATGAACAGCCTGTTGAAGATGATGACCTTCCCTGGGAGGCTGATTCTACGGAAGAGGATGATGTGCCCGTGGCAGAGGACGAACCTGTAACACCTGCTGCGGAAAACGATAAAGACCTTCCGCAGACAGTATGTGATAATTGGGTCTCTTTTGAGAATGCTATAATGAGCCAGGGCAGTATCACTCTTTATATGTCAGTAAAGGATGCTGAACGCCGCAGCAAAGACGGTGTTTTGCAACTTGTATTTGATGATGCGGAAAAGAGAGACAATTGTGCCAGGGCAGAAAATAAGGAGGCATTGATAAAATGTATCAGGGAGTTCTTCGGATTTGATGTTGAGGTTAAATTCTTAACAAAAAATCAGTTATCTCAGAGCACTGAATATGCCGATAACGATGTTTTCGGTAAAATTGAACAGTTTTCAAAGGAATTTCCCGAAAATATTGAGATTTAATTAAATTGACAAAATTCGTCTTTTGGAGTAGAATATAACGTAATAGTTTTAACACAAATGATTGTGCTGGGAAGTGAAAAAGTGGTAAAGATCGGTATAGTAGGTTTTGGTATAGTAGGTTCCGGTGTGTATGAGGTACTCCGTACTAACAGTGACGGAATCGCCGCAAAGACAGGCGGAATTGATATTAAATATATTCTGGATATCCGTGATTTTTCTGATCACGCTGAGAGTCATCTTTTTGTAAGCGATTTCGATACGATTGTTAATGATCGAGAGGTATCAATCATTGTGGAAACAATGGGTGGTTTAACCCCTGCCTATGAATATACAAAAAAAGCGCTTCTTTCGGGAAAGAGCGTTGTAACCTCCAATAAAGAACTGGTGGCAACTTACGGAGATGAACTTTTACAAATTGCGGCGGACAATAAATGCAGTTATTTGTTCGAGGCGAGTGTTGGCGGCGGTATTCCTGTAATACGTCCGCTTAATCAGTGCCTTGCCGCAAATAAGATAGAGGCAATTACGGGTATTTTAAACGGCTCTACCAATTATATCCTTACTCAGATAATCAAACACGGGCAGCCTTTTGAGGAAGCCCTTAAAGGCGCCCAGCAAAACGGTTATGCCGAGAGTGACCCTACGGCGGATGTGGAAGGGCATGATGCTTGTAGAAAGATATGTATTTTAACTTCTCTTGTTACCGGTAAGAAAATCGATTGCGACAAAGTTTACACACAAGGCATTACCAATATAACTTTGCGCGATGTTGAATATGCCGAAAAACTTGGCTCTGTAATTAAATTGATTGGTATGAGCAGGGTAGAGGATAACGGCAAGATAACCGTAATGGTAGCACCGATGATGCTTTCTTTAAACAACCCTCTGTCACACGTTGAGAGTGTAAATAACGCGGTTATGGTAAGCGGCAACGCAATCGGCGATGCTATGTTTTACGGCCCCGGCGCGGGTAAATTGCCTACGGCAAGTGCTGTTGTTGCAGATGTGATAGATATCGTGTGCGGTGGTGCGGGTAGGATTATGTGGTCCAAGGCAGACGGCGAGATTATAACCCCCCAGAGCGAAGTTGAATTCAGGTTTTTTGTAAGAGTGGACAGCGGTGTTGATAAATCGGAAATAACCCGTGTGTTTGGTGCCAATGAATACATCACCGTTTGCGAAGATGAATACGGCTTTGTAACTTGCAAAATGACGGAAAATATGCTGAAACAGAAGTTGTCAACATTTGTTTCAGCCGGATATATCAGAGTGTTGGACTAATTCATACAGCCGTTTAACGGAGGGTTTTATGATAAGAATAGAAGTTCCCGCAACATCAGCCAATGTTGGTCCGGGATTTGACTGTATGGGTGTTGCGCTTGACTGGAATAACGTAATCACAGTTGAAGAGACGGGAACAAAAAATGTAGAAATAGTCGTTCCCGATGGTTGTGAAGTATTTTTGCCAAATAATGACAAAAATTATGTATATAAAGCCATGAAAAAAGTGTTTGATATAACCAACAAACCTTTTTCGGGATATAAAATCACTATCGACCAGAACGTACCCGTCACTCGCGGACTCGGTAGCAGTTCGTCGGCAATAGTAGGCGGCCTTGCGGGTGCCAATTATTTACTGGGCAATCCCTTGTCTGAGGATGAGATTTTAAATATAGCGTGTAACATGGAAGGGCATCCCGATAATGTTGCCCCTGCGCTTTTAGGCGGTTTTGTGGTCTCGGTGCGAGAGGGCAGGAAAGTTCATTATATCAAAGCAGATGTTTCTGATGAGATTACTTTTGCCGCGCTGATACCTGATTTTCATTTTTCTACAAAAAAATCACGCGGTCTGCTTCCCAGATATGTTTCACACAAGAATGCAGTTTATAATCTGTCTCATGCATCTTTCACAGCATCGGCGTTTATGACAGGAGATTTTTCAAAACTGGGAACGGGAGTTAAAGACAGACTCCACGAGAGTTACAGAATTTCCCGTATAAAAAATGGTGCTGACATAATAAATGTGTGCAGAAAAAGCGGTGCCGTTGCTTGTTATTTAAGCGGTGCCGGACCGACTGTGATGTCAATAGTGCAGGGAGACGGTTTAGAATTTGAAAATAAGGTGAACAGCGAATTGAAAATGCATTTTCCCGACTGGTCACTTAAAATGCTAAAAGCAAATAATAATGGTGTTATTGTAAAAGAAGTTTAATATAGGAGGCGTTTTTTTGTGGGTATTATAGTACAGAAGTTCGGCGGTTCGTCTGTGGCGAATGCTGAACGTGTTATGAATGTAGCAAAGCGAATAGTTGAAACATATAAACAAGGGCATTCAGTAGTTGTAGTTGTTTCTGCTCAGGGAGATACAACTGACGACTTGATTGAAAAAGCCAGGGAGATAAACCCCAAAGGTTCAAAACGCGAGATGGATATGCTGCTTTCATCGGGAGAACAGATATCCGTAGCACTTTTGGCTATGGCTATACAGAGTCTTGGGTTTAATGCCGTATCACTTACAGGATGGCAGGCAGGTTTTACCACCAACAGCAACTACGGTATTGCAAAAATTCACACAATTCATAATGAACGCGTTAAAAAAGAGATAGATAGTAAAAATATTGTTATCATAGCAGGTTTCCAGGGTATAAACCGTTATGACGATATAACGACTCTCGGACGTGGCGGTTCCGACACATCTGCTGTTGCAATAGCGGCATCGCTCGGTGCGGATCTTTGTGAGATTTATACCGATGTTGACGGTGTTTATACCGCAGACCCCAGATTAGTGCCCCATGCACACAAACTCGATGATATTTCCTACGATGAGATGCTTGAACTTGCTTCTCTCGGAGCGAATGTTTTGCATAACCGTTCTGTTGAAATGGCAAAGAAATATGGTGTAAATTTGGTAGTTCGTTCAAGTTTGAACAATAATGAAGGTACAGTTGTCAAGGAGGTAGAAAAAGTGGAAAAATTAGATGTAAGAGGCGTAGCGCGTGATAATGATGTAGCCCGTATTGCGCTGGTAAATGTTAAAGATGAGCCGGGCGTTGCTTTTAAAATATTCTCAATGCTTGCAAAAAATAATGTTAATGTTGATATCATTCTTCAATCAATCGGACGTCAGGGCAAAAAAGATATAAGTTTTACCGTTAACGAAGATAATCTTGATATTGCGATTGAACTTCTTGAACAGCATAAAGATGTAATTGGTTTTGAGGAAATCAAAGCCACAAACGAAGTTTCCAAGATATCTATTGTAGGTGCCGGTATGGTTAACAATCCCGGTGTTGCTGCAAAGATGTTCGAGGCTCTTTATGATGCCAATATCAATATTCACATGATTTCTACCAGCGAAATTAAAGTTTCAGTTTTGGTAAACCAGAAAAACGCGGACAAAGCAGTTCAGGCAGTACACGATAAATTCCATTTAGTATAATTTAATTCAGGCATAAGATATAGAATTCTTATGCCTGTCTTTAATATTTGATGTTTGAGGGCTGTTATGTATAGAGAAGAAAATAGTTTTGCGGGAGCAGATATAATAGAGGGCAGAAACCCTATAATCGAGGCACTTCGTTCAGGGCGAGAGATTGATAAAATACTTGTGGCGCGGGGTGACCGTAATGGTTCGATAGTAAAAATCATATCCGATGCCAAAAAGAAAGGTATAGTAATACAAGAGGTGGACAGGGCAAAACTGGATTCCATGTCGCAGACAAAGAATCATCAGGGTGTAATTGCCTATGTTGCCACTGCGGAGTATGTAACGGTGGATGATATCCTTGATTCGGCAAAAGAAAAAGGCGAGGCACCTTTTATAGTTATTGCCGATGAGATAACCGATCCGCATAATCTTGGTTCTGTTCTTCGTACGGCAAATGCTGCCGGTGTTCACGGGATTATAATTCCTAAGCGCAGAAGTGCAGGGCTAAACTCCGTTGTTGCAAAAACCTCTGCGGGTGCTGTTGAATTTACTCCCGTTGCAAAGGTTTCAAATATCGCGGCGACGATAGATAAACTAAAAAAAGAAAATGTGTGGATAGTAGGTGCCGATATGGACGGCGACAGAACGATTTACACACACGATTTTTCCGGCGGTGTTGCCATTGTTGTTGGCAGTGAGGGTAACGGGATATCGCGCATTGTTAAAGAGAAATGCGATTTTCTTGTTCGTATACCGTTGCTTGGCGAGATTACATCGTTAAATGCATCTGTTGCCGGAGCGCTTATGATGTATGAGGTAGTGCGTAACAGATTGAATACTTGATTTATAACATTTTAAAACGGGAGGCGAAATACAGTGGACAGAAAGGTGACCTTTGGCGGAAAATTTAATAATAATGCAACAGTTGACATTCCGTCATCAAAATCTTATGTGCACCGTATGTCGATTTGCGCGGCTCTTTCCGGTGGAAAAAGCAGTATTTCAAAGGTGACATTTTCAAACGATATAAGGGCAACTCTTGCCTGTCTTGAAACTCTCGGCTGTAAAGTGGAAGTGGAAGACGATTCTATCACATTGGAGAGAGGCATCTTTTCGGACAACCTGTCCACCTTTGATTGCGGTGAATCTGCATCTACTTTAAGATTTATGATACCCATTGTTCTGTCCTGTACGGGCAAAGGAAAGTTTACGGGTTCGCCTACACTGATGAAGCGCCCTCTTGATACATATTTCAAACTTTTTGATGAATGTAATATCAGTTATGACTATTCTCCGGGGGAATCCCTGACGGTAGAGGGCGAACTTAATAAAGATGAATATACCCTTGACGGCAGTGTAAGTTCCCAGTTTATCACCGGAATGCTTATAGCACTGGCAAATCTTGGCGGAGTCAGAAAAATCCATATTAACGGGCAACTTTCATCCGCACCTTATGTAGATATCACACGGGAGGTTATGTCTATGTACGGTGTTAAAACAGAGTTTGCCGATAACACATTTACAGTTTACAGTAATGGCGGATTTAAACCTTGCGATACAGTTGCACAGGGCGATTTTTCTCAATCGGCATTCTTTCTTGTTGCTGCAATGCTTGGTGGCAGAATACGTCTTGGAAATTTACAGAAAAAAACCTCTCAGGGCGATGCTGTGATAGTTGATTTAATCAGCCGTATGGGCGGCAAAATATCTTTTGAGGGTAACGATATAATCGCGGATAAATCACATCTTAAAAGTCTTGGTACCATTGATGCAGAGCATTTTCCGGATATTGTGCCTCCGTTTGCATTGCTTTGTACTCAGTGTGAGGGTGATACGGTAATCACAAACGTAGAACGCCTTAAAATTAAAGAATGTGACCGCCTTGCTGCGGTTAAAGATTTGCTTACCCGTTTGGGCGCAGATGTAAGATCTGACGATAATAATCTTTATATCAGCGGTAACCGGCATCTTACAGGTTGCAGGGTAACCTCTTTTAATGACCACCGTATCGCCATGACTGCTGCTGTTGCAGCAATTGCTGCGGAGGGCAGTGTTGTTATTGAAGAAAGCGAAAGTGTAAGGAAATCCTATCCGCACTTTTTCGATGATTTTGTTAAGTTGGGAGGTATCAGCGTTGAGTGATATCTGGGGAAAGAATATTCAACTTGCCATATTCGGTGAGTCCCACGGTGCAGCCATAGGTGGCGTGATATCGTCATTACCCGCAGGGGTAGCCATTGATTTTGAGAAGATAGATAAAGATTTAAAGCGCAGAAACCACCGCGCATCATATTCTACTGCCCGTGCCGAAACGGACGAGTATGAAATTTTAAGCGGTATTTATGAGGGCAAAACAACCGGGTCTGCACTTTCGTATGTTATAAGGAATAAAGATACCCGCAGCGGCGATTATAAAAACTTAAATGTTACTCCCCGTCCGGGTCACGCGGACTATCCTGCGTCTGTTAAATACGGAGGATTCAACGATTATCGCGGTGGAGGACATTTTTCCGGCAGAATAACGGCAGCATTGGTTTTTGCAGGTAGTATAGCAAAGCAGATTCTCGCCTCTGACGGTATAGAAATATGTGCACAGATACTTTCAATCGGTTCTGTAAAAGGTAAAAGTTTTATTGATGAAAACCTCCAAGATGATAAAATCAAAGACCTTCAAAGCAGACTTTTTGCCGTTACAGACAGTGACCTTGAAAGCGCAATGATGGCAGAGATAGAAAAGTACAAATCATCCGGCAATTCAATCGGCGGTATTGTTGAGTGTGCAGTAACAGGGATGGAAGCAGGATACGGCGATCCGTTCTTTGATTCTGTTGAAAGCAGATTGTCTTCAATGTTGTTTTCGATTCCTGCTGTAAAAGGTGTGGAGTTTGGCCGTGGCTTTGATATAACAGGAATGAGCGGTTTTGAAGCCAATGATTTTTATGAATATACTGATGGCGCCGTTACAACGAAAACCAATAATAACGGCGGATTGCTGGGGGGTATAACAAATGGTTCTCCCATAGTTTTTAAAACGGCAATAAAACCGACACCCTCTGTATCTTTGGAGCAGGAAACAGTTGACCTTGATAGGGGATGTAATACCACTGTTGAAGTTAAAGGCAGACACGATGCCTGTATTGTTCCCCGCGCAGTGGCGGTTGTTGAAGCGGCGGCAGCACTTGTAATTCTTGATATTTTAAGAGGTGGCAAATGATGAACATTGACGAACTCCGACGGGAAATAGACAAGATTGACACCGACCTTACTGCACTTTTGGAAAAACGAATGAATGTAAGCGGTGCAATCGGCGAATATAAAAAGGCAAACGGACTTAAAGTTTTTGATTCCGCAAGGGAGAGGGAAGTAATATCTAAGAACTTATCCCACTTGCAGGATGAGTCCCTGTCGCCATATATAGAAAAAATCTATACCTCCATAATGGAAGAGAGCAAAAAGAAGCAAAAGGCCTTGTCTGCCGATAAACTGACCATCGGCTTTCAGGGGGTTGAGGGTAGTTTTTCTTACGAGGCGTGTATCAAGTACGCCGATGCAAATGGCGGTATCAACTGTACACCCCGCAATTACTCCACTTTTGACAGTTTGTGCAATGCACTTTTAAACGGTGAGATTGACAGGGCGGTAATCCCTTTTGAAAATTCATCCACAGGTCCCGTTGTCGAAGTGTATGACCTTCTCAATAAGTATAGTTTTTATATTGTCGGCGAGGTATATGTTAAAGTAAATCATAACCTTATGGTCAAAGAGGGTACAGATATAAACAATGTTCGTGAGGTTTATTCGCATCCACAGGCGTTTATGCAGTGTAAGGAGTTTCTTTCTTGTTATAATTACAGCCAGATTTCATATTTCAATACGGCCATGAGCGCAAAATATGTGAGTGAAAGTGACAGAGACGATATTGCGGCAATAGCGAGTGAGGCGGCGGCAAAACTCTATTCACTTAAAATCATTGAGCACAATATCAACTATAACGCAAATAATGTAACTAAATTTATTGTTCTGTCATCTGAGCAACTCAAAAGAGCCGATGCGGATAAAGTCAGTATAATTGTATCTATTGAAGACAGACCGGGTTCACTGGCGGATTTAATAGAACTTTTCAAAAGCACCGGAATAAATATGACTAAAATCGAATCCCGTCCCGATATTGGAAGTCCCTTTAAATATATTTTCTTTATAGATTTTTCCGGTAATGTTTGTGACGAAAATGCACAGAAATTGTTGAAACTTATTGAAGAAAACACCCGTGAATTCAAATTTCTCGGCAATTACAGAGCATATTAAGAGGTGTGATGTATGGCGAAATTCGGCTTAATCGGAGGCAGACTCGGACATTCTTATTCAATGGGTATCCACGAAAGTTATTTTGATATTCTGGACGAATCTTCAACTTATGACTTGATTGAAACATCTGCGGAGGAACTTTCAAATACAATCAGCAGACTTAAAAGGGAAGGGTACAGCGGACTCAACGTCACCATACCCCATAAAGTTGCTGTTATGGATTTAATTGATGAGATTTCTGTGGAGGCCAAGGATATCGGTGCTGTAAACACGTTAAAATTTACAGATAATAAAATAATCGGGTATAACACCGATTATTACGGAATTAAAAAAACTTTTGAAAAATTCGGTGTTGCCGTCAGGGATAAAGAAGTTTTTATCCTCGGCACCGGCGGTGCAGCAAATGCAGTATCTGCTTTGTGCAAAAACGAGGGCGGTAAGGTAACATTTGTTTCCCGCACTCCCGGAGCAGGAGCCATTGGCTATAACGACTTAAAATCCGTACACCCAAACGGAGTTTTAATCAATTGTACTCCCGTAGGTATGTATCCCGATGTGGATGCCTCGCCCATAGAGTCAGTTGACGGTTTTGAATGTGTAGTTGACCTTATATATAATCCGCCCACAACAAAACTTTTAAAAAAAGCGGAGTCTTGCAGAATTAAGGCGGTAAACGGTTTGTATATGCTCGTGTCACAGGCGGTGTATGCGGAAGCGATATGGCATAATTCGTCGTTTGATGAACAGGTGATTGATAAAATATATTTTGAAATGCTCAAAAGATTATAAAAGGAGTTGAACTGATATGAAAATAATGGTTATAAACGGAGTCAACCTTAACTTTGTGGGAATCCGCGAAAAAAACATTTACGGAGATAAAAGTTTCGAATCTTTGTGTAATGGGATAAAAGAATACGCCGAGCAGAAAGGCGTAGAAGTAACACTTTTCCAGAGTAACTGTGAGGGCGAGATTGTAGATGCTTTGCAGAGGGCGTATTTTGAAGGATATGACGGCGTGATTATAAATCCCGGTGCATATACCCATTACAGTTATGCTATATATGACGCCATCAAGAGTATAAGTATTCCCTGTATAGAGGTTCACATGTCAAATGTACATTCAAGGGAAGATTTTCGTAAAATCGGAGTTACCACCGCGGCTTGTAAGGGGCAGATAAGCGGTTTTGGCGAAAACAGTTATAAACTCGCCATTGATGCTCTCACGGAGTACGTAAAATGAAAAACATATATCTTATCGGTATGCCCGGCTGCGGAAAAAGTACAATCGGCAAAATTATTTCCCGGGAAATGAATATGAAGTTTGTAGATCTCGATGCATATATTGTCGAATCAACGGGTAAAAGTGTCGAAGAGATGTTTACGATAGGGGAGCGGTATTTCCGCACACAGGAGGCGGAATGTCTAAAAAAGACTGCTCTTTTAACCGATACAGTTGTTGCCACCGGCGGAGGCGTTGTGGAGATGCCCATAAATGCAGATACCATGAAAAACAGTGGAACAGTGGTTTTTATAGACACCCCTGTCCGGAACATACTTTCAAACTCCTCACTGTCCGGCAGACCGTTACTTGCGGATAATAAAAATAAAATTTTTGAACTTTACGAAAGACGTTATGATAAGTATGTTGATGCAGCGGATGTTGTTGTTTTAAACAACGGCACCGTTGATGAAATAACAGAGAAAATCATTAGTTCCGTATTTACAAAATAAAAAAAGCCGTTCGCTGAGCGAACGGCTTTTTTGTTTTAAAATGATTACGCTTTGTTAACAGAGCCGAAAAGTTCCATTTTTTCTTTAACGGTCTCACGGATAGCCTCTGTACCGGGTGCCAGGAGTTTTCTTGGGTCAAAACCTTTACCCTGCAAATCTTTGCCCTCTTCAATATATTTTCTTACTGCTGCTGCGAATGCGAGTTGACATTCGGTGTTTACATTTATTTTGGAAACGCCGAGAGAGATGGCTTTTTTAATCATCTCGTCGGGGATACCTGTTCCGCCGTGGAGTACAAGAGGAACACCGTTTGTAACTTCCTGAACCTTTGCAAGAACGTCAAAATTAAGACCCTTCCAGTTTTCGGGATATTTACCGTGGATATTGCCTATACCGGCGGCAAGCATATCAACGCCAAGGTCAGCGATGAGTTTGCATTCATCGGGATCGGCAAATTCACCGGCACCTACTACGCCGTCTTCTTCACCACCGATAGAGCCGACTTCGGCTTCGACACTCATACCTTTTGCACGTGCAGCGGCAATGATTTCTTTTGTTTTTTCAATGTTTTCTTCAATTCCATAGTGTGAACCGTCAAACATAACAGAGGAGAAACCTGCCTCAATTACTTTGTGAGCGTGTTCATAACTTCCGTGGTCAAGGTGAATGGCAACCGGAACAGTAATTCCGAGAGTTTCAATCATGCCTTTTACCATGCCCACAATTGTGTTGTAGCCGCACATATATTTACCTGCACCCTCAGAAACACCGAGGATAACAGGTGAATTGCATTCCTGGGCTGTAAGCAGAATGGTTTTGGTCCATTCCAGATTATTGATATTAAACTGACCAACGGCATAGCCGCCTTCTTTTGCTTTTGTAAGCATTTCTTTTGCAGAAACCAACATTTATATGTCCTCCTAGCGCAAATAATATTCAATGTAAGTATTATATACTATCGTTAAAAATATGTCAACTGTTTGTGTCAACAGATTCCATGTAAACAAAAGTTGCAAAAAAATTATTTTTTTAATAAAATATATTTCATTTTGTGTAAAAATCGTGTATAATAAACAATATATAGTATGTTTTTTAAAAAATTGCAGGAGGTGAACGCAGATGAGCGTAAATAAAGGCGTAAAACTCAGTGAGATTGTAAGTGAGTTTAACCTTAAATGGCTTGTAGAACCCTATGACATTTCTGGCAATATTATTGTAAATAATGAAGTTAACAGACCGAGTCTGCAAATAGCGGGATATTTTGATTATTTTGATAATACACGTATACAGATAGTGGGTAAGGTAGAACTTTCGTATTTGAGTGGAATGGACAGCAGTCATCGCAGGAGTGCTTTGGAGGCGCTGTTCCGTAAGAATATCCCTTGCGTGATAGTCACTCATGATATGGAAACACCCGGCGAGATGATAGAACTTGCGGAGGCTTATAACGTGCCGTTGTTTTCGTCGCGTGTGTCAACATCAAGATTTATGAGTGCGTTGATTGCATATCTTAATGTACAACTCGCCCCCGAGATGACAACCCACGGAGTTTTGGTTGAGGTGTACGGCGAGGGTGTGTTGCTTTTGGGTGATAGCGGTGTTGGTAAAAGCGAGACCGCTATTGAACTTGTAAAGAGGGGACACCGCCTTGTTGCTGATGATGCGGTTGAGATAAGACGTGTGTCTGACAAAGCGCTTGTCGGAAGTTCCCCTGAAATCATCAGGCATTTTATTGAACTTCGCGGTATAGGGATTATTGATGTAAAAAGGATATTCGGTATAGGCTCTGTAAAAGACAGTGAAAAGATAGACCTTGTAATTAAACTTGAACCCTGGGTACAGGGTAAGGCCTATGACCGCCTCGGTATTGAAACAGAATACGAAACCATACTTGATATTTCAGTTCCGGCCCTTACCATACCTGTCAAACCAGGCCGAAATCTTGCTGTGATTGTAGAAGTTGCCGCAATGAATAACAGACAACGCAGAATGGGCTATAATGCTGCCGAAGCACTTAATAAGCGGCTTATGATGGAAATGCAGGCAGATGCAGAAACAGACAATTGAGGTAATACAATGAAAATTTTAACAGACTTGCATACTCACACATGCGCCAGTACACATGCGTATTCCACTATTATGGAAAACACAGCGTATGCATCGCAGATAGGTGTGGAGGCAATAGCCATGACAGACCATACCCCCGGTCTTGAAGACGGTGCACACCGTTGGCATTTTTATAATCAGAATGTACTGCCGCCGGTTATAAACGGAGTTCATGTACTTAAAGGCGCGGAGGTCAATATAATTGATATCGACGGAGGTCTTGATTTAAGACAGGAGTATCTGGAACGCCTTGACTGGGTTGTTGTAAGTTATCACTCTTATGCTTTGAGGGATCCGTGCACAAAATCCCGGCGCACACAATGTTATATAAATCTGCTTTCAAACCCACATGTTGATATGTTAGGGCATTGTGGTTCGCCAATATTTGATTTTGATATAGATGCTGTTTTGGATGCGGCAAAAGCAAATGATAAGGTTATAGAGATTAACGAAAACAGTTTCAGTGCCAGAGGTGAGAATATCGAAATTTGCCGTAATATTGCCATCACCTGCGGTGAAAAAGGCGTAAGGATATCAGTAGATTCCGATGCGCACTTCTGTCAGAGTATAGGCCATTTTCCGAGGTCGATAGAAATGTTGGAGGATATCGGTTTTCCGGAAGAGTTAATAGTCAATACAGACTGGACTAAACTTAAAGATTATTTGAACAACAGAAAAAGTGGTAAGACAGTATAGACAGTATAGATAGACAATATAGTTTAGGAGGAAACAACATGAAATACATTGGAATTGACGTTGGCGGAACAGCCATTAAAGCCGGTCTTGTTGACGAAAAAGGAAATATAATAGTTAAAGACAGTATAACCACAAAAGCCAGGGAGTCTTATGAGATTTTATCAGCCGATATTGCAGAATTTGCCAAAAAAATTGCTTTAAAAGGCGGATGCACACTGGACGAGGTTGAGTCAATCGGTATAGGATGCCCCGGTGCCATTGACCATGAAAACGGCGTGGTTATATATGCCAATAATCTGAATCTTTTGAATGCGCCGTTAGGTAAAACCATATCAGAACTTACGGGACGGCCCGTATATCTTGGTAACGATGCCAACTGTGCCGCACTGGGTGAGTTTTTTGCTTTAAACAATGACGAAGTGCAGAATTTTATTGCCATAACCCTTGGCACAGGAGTGGGCGGAGGAATAATAATCAACAAACATATTTTTACCGGTTCAAATGGTATTGCCGGTGAACTTGGTCATATACTTATTAAAGCCGACGGGGAGAGTTGTACCTGTGGTCGTAAAGGCTGCTGGGAGGCCTATGCCTCTGCAACTGCTTTGATTCGCCAGACCGAGAGGGCAGGTGCAGAGAATCCTGATTCCCTTGTGGCAAAACTTATAGAAGAAAACGGCGGTAAAGGCAGCGGAAAGACCGCATTTATAGCAGCGCGCAGAGGAGACGCCACAGGGCAGATGGTTGTAGATAACTATACAAGATATGTTGCCGAAGGACTTATTGATGTAATAAACATTTTCCAGCCGGATGCCATAGTAATTGGCGGAGGTGTTAGTAAAGAGGGAGAAGGCCTTATTAACCCTGTCCGTGATTATGTAAAGAAATACTTCTACGGCAATTTCAGTAATATTAAAAAGACAGAAATCCGACTTGCACAACTTGGTAATGATGCCGGTATTGTCGGTGCTGCGCTTTTGGGAATAAAATAATCACTGGGAGTGATACAGTTGAACAAAACTGTTTTCGGACTGCTTAAAAACATACTGAACGAAAAATCCATACTCTGTGATGAGCCTATGAAAAATCACACTTCTTTCAAAATTGGCGGTAATGCTGATTTCGTGGTTCTGCCCGAAAGCGTTGAAGAAGTGGCAATGGTGGTATCTGCGCTTAAAGAAAACGGTATCCGCTATACGGTTATGGGCAATGGCTCAAATCTTCTTGTAGACGATGCGGGGCTCCGTGGTGTTGTCATCAAACTTGCCCGGAATTTTTCCGGTGCAATTGTAGAGGGTAACACGATATCTGCCGAAAGCGGTATATTGCTTTCAAAACTTTCCAATATTGCTTTGGCAAATTCACTTAAAGGGCTTGAATTTGCATCGGGAATACCCGGTACTCTCGGTGGTGCGGTTATTATGAATGCAGGAGCCTATGGCGGTGAAATGAAAGATGTGGTGGTCAAAACCGTCTACCTTGATTCCAACGGCGAAATCAAGAGCGTAGAGGGTGCAGACCACGGATTCGGTTACAGAAAAAGTATGTTCACATCCAAAGATGTGGTGCTTCATTCAACCCTTGTTCTTTCACAAGGCAATAAAGACGAAATTAAAGATAAGATGTCAGAACTCAATTCACAGCGCAAAGCAAAACAGCCTCTGGAATTTCCCAGTGCAGGTTCAGCGTTTAAACGGCCTGAGGGCTATTTTGCAGGTAAACTCATTCAGGATGCAGGACTAAAAGGCTACAAAATCGGCGGTGCATCGGTTTCGGAGAAGCATAGCGGATTTATAATAAGTGACGGCAGTGCCACTTGCAGTGATGTACTGGCGCTGATTGATCATATACAAAAAGAAGTATTCCGTCAGTTCTCCGTTGAACTGGAAAGTGAGATAAGATATATTAAGTAGAGGGCGGTGGTGCTTACATGTCTTTTTCTTCCGATATGAAAACAGAACTTTCTCTACTTCCCATAAAAGATATGTGTTGCGCCTGCGCGGAACTGTCTGCGATAGTGTCTTTTTCAGGAAGATTAAGAAAGAAGAATAACGAAGATGTATTTGTAATAATAACCGAAAATGCAAAGGTTGCAAAAAGGATATACGACCTTATAAAGTTTGTATTCGATATAAATTCCAAAGTAGGTATAAACAGAAATAAATCTGTGACATACAGTGTATCTGTTAGGGGTGATGAGGATATATTAAAAATTCTCAAAACCCTGGATTTGATACCTGAGTCCTCAACGATAGATAAAATTCTGGGTATATCTCTGAATCCCGAACTTTTAGATAAAAAATGCTGTAAAAAAGCATTTGTGCGCGGTGCGTTCATAGCGGCTGGTGCCATGATAAACCCCGAAAAGAATTATCATCTTGAATTTGTTACCCACAGATGCCGTCTGCATCGGCAGTTTATTAAACTGTTTGCTGATTTTGGGCTGCAACCTAAGACGGTAGTCAGAAAATCCAATTATGTTATATATTTTAAAAACAGCGAGGATATTGGTGATGTTCTTGCTATAACTGGTGCCTCGGGTGCGGTTATGCAATATCAGAATACCCGTATTTTTAAAGATATCCGTAACACTGTTAACCGACAGAAAAACTGTGATATGGCAAATCTGGAAAAGACACTGTCTGCTGCCAACAAACAAATTGCCGCCATACAAAAACTTATGCGGAAAGGCTTGTATGACAAACTACCCGAACAACTGAGGCAAATCGCGGAATTGCGCCTTGAAAACAGTGAGTTGGGTCTTGCAGAACTTGGTAGTATGCTTAATCCGCCAATCGGCAAATCGGGAGTTAATCACAGACTGCGCAAGATTGTCGAGATTGCCGATAAATATTCCGATTAAATTATATTTAAAGGGGTGATACAAATGCCGGAGTTTGCACATCTTCATGTTCATACTGAGTATAGTTTGCTTGACGGCGCTGCTGAAATAGAGCGTCTTACAAAACGTGCGGCAGAATACGGCATTCGAGCCCTTGCAATTACAGATCACGGTGCAATGTATGGCACCGTGGATTTTTGTATTGCCGCAAAAAAATACGGCATCAAACCCATTGTTGGGTGCGAAGTTTATACTTCTCCCGGGTCAAGATTCGAAAAGAATAACGAAGACAGATACTATCACCTTGTTTTACTTGCCAAAAACGAACAGGGCTATAAAAACATAGCGGCTTTGTCCTCTTTGGGGTTTATAGAGGGTTATTTTTATAAACCGAGAGTGGACTATGAACTTTTGCAAAAGCATAGCGAAGGTGTTATCGCACTTTCCGCCTGTTTAAGGGGCGAGATTCCGTCTGCGCTCTTAAAGGGTGAAAAAAGCAAAGCGTATTCAATTGCCCGAAAACTCCTTTCTATTTACGGGGAGGGCAATTTTTTTATCGAGATACAAAACCACGGTTTGGCTGATGAAATATCGGTTCTTCCTCAACTGGCTGAACTTTCTGAAAGTCTTGGTATTCCGTTGGTGGCAACCAATGATGTCCATTATGTTGACAAAGACGACGCTTTTAAACAGGATGTTTTAACCTGTATTCAAACAGGCAAAAAACTTTTGGATACCGACAGACTCAAATTTTCTGTTAATGAGTTTTATCTTAAAACTGCTGATGAGATGTCGGATATATTTAAAGATTACCCTCAGGCGATTGAAAACACGGCAAAAATCGCCGATATGTGCAATTTCGAATTAACCTTCGATCAAAAGATACTGCCCAGATTTGATAACGGAACAGACGTTGATAACAGGGAATACCTTAAAAATCTTTGCCGTGACGGAGCAGTAAAAAAATACGGAAATCTTACGGCGGAAATTGAAAACCGTCTGGAATATGAACTTAAAACCATAGACGATATGGGGTATACGGACTACTTCCTTATTGTGTGGGATTTTGTAAGTTATGCCCGCTTAAAAGGTATAACAGTAGGCCCGGGCAGAGGAAGTGCTGCGGGGAGTTTAGTATCTTATGTCCTTGATATCACACAGGTTGACCCCATAAAATTCGGATTGATTTTTGAAAGATTTTTAAATCCTGAACGCGTAACCATGCCGGATATTGATATTGATTTCTGTTATATCAGGCGTGATGAACTCATTGATTATGTCCGGAATAAGTATGGTGTACGGAATGTGGCAAATATCGGCACTTTTGGTACATTGGCTGCCCGTGCCGCTATACGGGATGTAGGCAGAGTTATGGATGTGCCGCTAAGCGAAGTGGATAAGATTGCCAAACTCATTCCCCGTGCAGTAAATATTACTATTGAACGAGCGCTTGAAGAATCCTCCCGTCTTAATGAAATGTACAGGACAAACCCCACAACAAAAAAACTTATTGACACTGCGATGTCGTTGGAGGGTTTTCCGCGTAATGTATCTACTCATGCCAGCGGAGTGGTTATAGCCGATAAAGACCTGTTCGAGTATGTGCCTATACAGATGGGTGAAAAGGGGATTATTACCCAGTACCCTATGAACATACTGGAACAACTCGGTCTTTTAAAAATTGATTTTCTTGGACTCAGGAACTTAACCATTATCGGAGATACGGTAGAACTTATTGAGCAGACCACGGGAAAACGTGTTGATGTTGAATCCATATCTTTGGAGGATGCGAAGACGTATGAACTTATATCCCGTGGGGAAACCGACGGTGTTTTTCAACTTGAAAGCAGAGGTATGCAGTCATTTTTGCGCCGTATGAAGCCAAAAGAATTTGAAGATATTATTATGGCGATTTCCATGTACCGTCCCGGACCGATGGAGCAGATTCCCCAATATCTCAAAATCCGCGAAAACCCGTCGCAAGTACGTTATAAGCACAAACTCTTAGAGCCGATATTGAAAGAAACTTTCGGCATAATTGTTTATCAGGAACAGGTAATGAAAATTGTTTCTTCACTGGCGGGATATTCTGCCGGCAGAGCAGACCTGGTACGC
>SVKG01000016.1 GCA_015068565.1 Oscillospiraceae bacterium
CTTATAAAGATGCCATAATAAAAACAAACAAAAAAATATCGGAGCAGTTTAGCCGTGCATACCGCTATCTCGGTGCTGCACGATACCTTTATCGGGATTTGGAGGAAATTTATATCAAAAGTTTAAAGAGCAACTGCCATTCGGTGTATGCAGATAACATCCTTTATCGGGAGTTTGCGGAGATTCCCGTATCGGAAACGCGCGGCACAGCCCGTCGTCTGTTTGGTGGAGGCATAACCCCTAAGGGACTGGTGAATTATTGTGACAGTATCCTGTCAGGCTACAAAGTTTATGTAATTGAGGGCTATGCCGGAGAAACCCTGCGGATGATAAGCGATATGGCACTTGCCAGAGGTTTTGATACTGAGGAGTATTATTGCCCTATGTTTCCTGACAAAAAAATCGAGCATCTGCTTATTACCAAACTGAATATTGCATTTACTACATCTAACAGATACCACAGTTATAAAAACGGCGAAAGCGAGGACTTTGCCAAATATTGCAGTCGGTATATACTGGAACGCCACCGCGAAGACAGGGAGTTTGCCGAGGGCGAGTCGGCACGTCTTATAGACAGAGCAGTGTCAGCCATAAGGGTCGCCAAGCAATACCATGACGAACTCGAAAAATACTATATCCCGGCGATGAATTTTGACAAACTCAACGAAATAGTGGGAAAAACGGTAAAAGAAGTACTTGAATTTATCTGACTTTGCTGATATAATTAAACTGTATGCGAATGTACTTTCAGGAGGACAGAATCACATGAGAAATGTATATGATGTGTTGAGCGAAAGAGGATTGATTGCTCAGGTAACACATGAGAATGAAATAAGAGAACTTCTCGGCAAGGAAAAGGTAACTTTTTATATAGGTTTTGACCCCACTGCCGATAGTTTGCACGTAGGCCACTTTTTGCAGATGGTGGTAATGCGCCACATGCAGATGGCAGGACACAGACCGATTGCGCTGGTTGGCGGCGGAACAGGGCATATAGGAGACCCGTCGGGCAGAACCGATATGCGTCAGATGATGACTAAGGAAACCATCGACCATAACTGCGAGAAATTTAAGGAACAACTTTCACGGGTAATAGATTTTTCCGACGGCAAAGCCATTATGGTGAATAATGCCGATTGGCTTTTGGACCTTAACTATGTTGAATTTTTGAGAGATATCGGCTCTTGCTTCTCTGTTAATAAGATGCTTGCGGCAGAGTGCTTTAAGCAAAGACTTGAAAAGGGTTTGTCTTTCCTTGAATTCAACTATATGCTTATGCAGAGTTATGACTTTTTGATGCTCAGCCGTGAGTATGACTGTAAGATAGAACTTGGCGGCGATGACCAGTGGAGTAATATCCTCGGCGGTATTGACCTTTGCAGAAGAAAGGACCAGAAGCAGGTATACGGTATGACCTTTACACTGCTCACCAACAGCGAGGGTAAAAAGATGGGCAAAACCCAGAGCGGTGCCCTGTGGCTTGATGCCAACAAAACTTCTCCTTACGATTTTTATCAGTATTGGAGAAATGTAGACGATGCCGACGTTATCAACTGTCTTAAACTTATCACCTTTGTTCCTATGGATGAGATAAGAGAACTGGAAAAACTCGAGGGCGCCCAACTTAACGAGGCAAAGAAACTCCTTGCTTTTGAGGTTACCAAGATGGTACACGGTGAGGAAGAAGCCGTTAAAGTTAAAGAGGCGGCAGAGGCGGTGTTCGGCGGCGGAGCAAGTTCTGCCAATATGCCCAGTACCGAAGTATCCGGCGACGATGTTGCAGGTGGTATAAATATTCTTGATTTGCTCCTCACCTGCGGACTTGTTCCTTCAAAGGGCGAGGGCAGACGTCTTGTGCAGCAGGGCGGCGTAAGTCTTAACGGCGAAAAGATATCTGCCATAGATTACAGCGTATCCGAAGCAGATTTCACTGACGGTGAAGCCGTAATCAAAAAGGGTAAAAAGGTATTTCACAGAGTAGTAGTTAAATAAAAAATAATTTGCACTTTGCCGGGGACGGATATGTCCGTGGCAGAGTGCTTTTTAGTCTTTTTTGGAGAGGAATGGATAAAAGTATGAAAATAAGAGATATCGTTGACGTTATTGAGGCAACAGTATTGCAGGGAGAGGAATTGCTCGACACTGAGATTTTGTCTGCTTACGGATGCGACCTTATGAGTGACGTTCTGGCGTTTGTAGAGGATCAGTGTATGCTTCTGACGGGGCTTATCAACCCCCAGGTTATCCGCACTGCTGAAATGGTGGATATGAAAGCAATCGTGTTTGTCCGTGGTAAAGAGCCCACAGCAGAAATCCTTGAACTTGCAAAGGAAGCCAATATGGTTGTACTGGCCACAAAACTGCCCATGTATATTTCCTGCGGGAGATTATACGAGGCGGGAATAAAGCGCTGATGGAGGTGCCTTTATGGCGGATAATTCATACAAATTACACTTTGATATAGACGGAGAGGATTTTTCCGTTGCCGGAGAGGCATCGAGCAATATAAAAAAGGTACTCAATAAACTCGGTATTCCCCCTGCCATTGTCCGTAAGGTTGCCGTTGCAACCTATGAGGGAGAAATCAATATGGTTATACATGCAGACGGAGGTACTATTGATGTTGAAATCACTCCGGAGTGTATAAAGATTTTACTCAAAGACAAAGGCCCGGGCATCAAGAGTATAGACCTTGCCATGCAGGAGGGTTATTCAACGGCCACTGCAAAGGTTCGTGAACTGGGCTTCGGCGCCGGTATGGGATTGCCCAATATGCAAAAGTACACCGACTATATGAAGGTGACGTCTGAGGTTGGTGTAGGTACCACCATAGAAATGCATGTAAATATTTAAAGGAGTGAGATAAATGAGTGAAATATTTCATTCGGTTACTCTCGATAAAGATAAATGCAAAGGCTGTACAAACTGTATCAAGCGTTGCCCCACCCAGGCAATACGGGTACGCAACGGCAAAGCCAAGATAATCAAGGAACGCTGTATAGATTGCGGAGAATGTATAAGGGTTTGTCCGTATCATGCAAAAAAAGCGGTTACTGATGAATTTAGCATACTTAAAAACTACAAGTATAATATCGCGTTACCTGCTCCTTCGTTTTACGGACAGTTTGCCAAAAATGACGATATAAATGTTTTGCTGGGCGCACTTAAAAAGATTGGCTTTGACGATGTGTTTGAGGTAGCGTATGCGGCGCAGATTGTAACGCAGGAAACCCGCAAAATACTGGCAGAGGGCAAAATCCAGAAGCCTGTTATAAACTCGGCTTGTCCCACGGTTGTAAAACTTATCTGTGCAAGATTCCCCAGTCTTATAGACCATATTTTGCCGGTCATATCGCCCATGAACCTTGCCGCAAGGCTTTCCCGTAGTATAGTTAAGGAAAAACTCGGGTTTACCGATGAGGAGATAGGCGTATTTTTCATAACGCCCTGTGCTGCCAAGGCAACCTGTGCCAAGATACCCATCGGCGCGGCAAAAACTTATATAAACGGCACTTTCTCCGTTAAAGATACATACCGCAAGGTTTTGCCTTATATGAACGAGGTTGACGGTACCGAAAATCTTGCGAGGGCAGATTTTGACGGTGTGTGCTGGGCTGTCAGCGGCGGTGAGGCAAAAGGCCTTGCTATTGAGAATTATATTGCCGTTGACGGAATACATAATGTAGAAGAGGTTATGGAAGCGATAGAGGACGACAAACTGAACGACATTGATTTTGTTGAGGCACTGGCGTGTGTTGGCGGTTGTGTAGGCGGCCCTCTTAATGTGGAGAATAACTTTGTTGCCAAGAGCCGTATCAAAAAAATGGCTGATAAAACAACCAAAAAGGCAGAACTCCCCGTTGATGTTGATGTGGCTTGGGATACGCCCTTGCGCCCGAATACTGTTATGAGCCTTGACGAAGACATAGTGGTTGCCATGCAGAAGATGGAGATGATGAACGAGATTTATGAGAGATTGCCCCATCTTGATTGCGGTTCCTGTGGCTCACCCTCTTGCAAAACACTGTCAGAGGATATCGTGCGAGGTTTTGCCAAAGAGACTAACTGTATATTTAAATTAAGGGAAAAGATTGCTGACCTTACCCGTGAGATGCTTGATATTGAGCGGCAGTAACCTTTGTAAGAATTTCAGGAGGGATGCAAATGACAGTAGAAAAACTTGCGCAAGTGTTGAATGCAGATATCTTAACCTGCGCGGAAGATAAAGACAAACAGGTGACAGGCTGTTATGTGTGCGACCTTTTAAGCCTTGCCATGTCAAAGGTTCGGGCGGGTGACGCGTGGATAACCGTACAGACAAATATAAATATAGCGGCTGTTGCTGTTTTAACCGATGCAGCATGTGTTGTAGTGGCAGAGGGTATGCATATTGAAGATTCTGTAACTGCCAAAGCCGGTAGTGAGGGCGTAACGATTATAAAGACACAGATGAGCGCATTTGATGCGGCGATGGAAATAGGTAAACTTTTATGAAGGCGGCCTATGATTTCCATATACATACGGCGCTTTCCCCCTGCGGTGATGGGGATATGACTCCAAACAATATTGTCAATATGGCAATCCTCAAAGGCCTTGACGTTATTGCCATAACAGACCATAACACCTGTCTTAATGCTGCTGCCTGTATCGAGTGTGCGGAGGGTACCGGATTGGTTGTCTTGCCCGGCATGGAGGTGGAAACCTCGGAGGAGTGCCATCTGGTGTGCCTGTTTGAAGATATCGCCTCCGCTATGGAGATGGATAAACTGGTAAAGAGCAGTCTCCCCCGTATAAAAAACCGTACTGACATTTTCGGGCATCAGGCTATAATGGATAGGGATGACAATATTGTCGGTTATGAGGAAAATATGCTCGTTACGGCGACGTCGCTTTCAATAGATCAGGTGGCGGAAGCGGTAAGGAATTTGGGCGGAGCAGTGTTTCCCGCGCATATAGATAAAACGTCATACAGCATCGTATCAAACCTTGGTTTTATAGATGATTGTTACGGATTTAAAACGGTAGAGATTAAAAACCCCGACAAAGTTGCCGAGATGGATACGCCCCACAATCTTTCCCGATTTCGCATAATACATAATTCCGATGCCCATTACCTTTGGGATATATCGGAAAGGCAGTATTTTCTGGACGTTGAGGCATTGACGAAACGACAAATTATTGATATAATCAAAGGGCAGTTTTGTTGATTTTGCCGAAAAATCATTTTTTTGATATTTTTTTAAATATATATGGAAATCGCCGAAAACTTGTGATATAATTAAGAAAGCAATAAATTGTTAAAAAAATAACAAAAACTTATAAATAAAATAGGAGGATGACAAATGAGCGAAAAAGCAACACCTGCTTTTGTAATGACAAAAGAGCAGGAAGAAAAAGTGCAGCAAATCATTGCAAAGTACAAAGATACTGATGGTGCGCTGATACCGGTTCTTCATGAGGTTCAGGAAGTAATAGGTTATCTGCCCATCGAGGTACAGAAGGTTATTTCAAAGGGCCTGGGCGTTCCCGCATCTGAGATCTACGGCGTAGTAACTTTCTACACCCAGTTCTCAATCAATCCCAAGGGTAAGTACAAAATCGGTGTATGCCTTGGTACTGCTTGTTACGTTAAAGGATCCGGTGATATTTTAGAAAAAATCAAGCAGATTATCGGCATTGATGTAGGCGAGTGCACAGAAGACGGCAAGTTCTCTCTGGAAGCAACACGTTGTATCGGAGCGTGTGGTCTTGCGCCTGTATTTACCGTTAACGACGATGTTTACGGACGTCTTGTAGTAGATGACGTTGAGGGCATTCTTGCCAAGTATATGGACTGATATGACTGAGTTATCTCTGCATATCTTGGATATTGTAAAGAATTCGACCAAAGCTGGAGCCTCTGTTGTTGAGATAGAGATTTTGGAAAGTGCGGCGGAAAATTATATCACCATCACCATAACCGACAACGGTTGCGGTATGGATGAGGATTTTTTAAAGCAGGTTACCGACCCTTTCAAAACCACACGGACAACCCGTAAGGTGGGGATGGGGCTATCGCTTTTTAAAGAGGCGGCTCTTTTGACCGGCGGCAGTTTTGACATTAAGTCGCAGCAGGGCAAAGGCACTGTGGTTACTGCGTCTTTTGTAAGGGACAGTATAGACCGCCAACCTCTGGGTGATATGGCGTCAACCCTTGTTACTCTTGTGAGCGGCAGTGAGGATACGGAGTTCATCTATACCCACACTTTTGACGGAAACTCTTTTGAGTTTTCAACGGTTGAAGTCAAAAATATCCTGGGCGATGTGCAAATAACCTCTCCGGAAATCCTTGCATGGATAAACGGGTATATAGGAGAGGGCTTGGACGAGATATATAAATAATCTATTAGGAGGATTTTGTATGAAAAGTTTAGCTGAACTTGAACAGATAAGAAACAGGATGGCAAATAAAATAAATGTCAGAAACGAAGCATCAGAAGACGGTAATACAAGAATCGTTGTAGGTATGGCAACCTGCGGTATTGCGGCAGGTGCACGTCCTGTTCTTACTGCTATGATGGAAGAGATTGAAAAAAGAGGCATCACCAATGCATACGTTACACAGACAGGCTGTGTAGGTATGTGCAAGTATGAGCCTATCGTAGAGGTTTATGGTGCAGACGGTTCCAAAACTACCTACATCAAGATGGATGCAACCAAAGCAGTTCGCGTAATAAACGAGCATATAGTAAACGGTAATGTTGTGGCAGAGTTCACAATCGGCGCCGAAAAATAATATAAGGAGGATTACGTTAAAATGGAATTAGCAAGAGCACATGTGCTTGTCTGCGGTGGTACCGGATGTACTTCCTCCGGCAGCGAAAAGATTATCAAAGCGCTTGAAGACAGCCTTAAAGAGAAAAATCTTGAAAATGAAATTAAAGTTGTAAGAACAGGTTGTTTCGGTCTTTGTGCATTGGGACCGATTATGATTGTGTATCCCGAGGGCGTATTTTACAGTATGGTTACCCCCGAGGATATCCCCGAAATTGTTGAAGAACACTTCCTCAAAGGTAGAGTTGTTAAACGTCTTGTTTATAAAGAAACAATTACAGAAGACGACGGTGTTAAATCTCTTAACGATGTTGACTTCTACAAAAACCAGATGCGTATAGCACTGCGTAACTGTGGTGTTATCAATCCCGAGGATATTGAAGAATATATCGGTTACGGCGGTTACAAGGCATTGGGTAAAGTTCTCACTGAGATGAAACCTCAGGAAGTAATCGACGAAATCAAAAAGTCAGGTCTCCGCGGCCGTGGCGGTGCAGGTTTCTCAACAGGTATGAAATGGCAGTTCACTGCCGATGCTCCCGGCGATAAGAAGTTCGTTGCATGTAATGCTGACGAGGGTGACCCCGGAGCATTCATGGACAGATCTGTACTTGAAGGCGATCCCCACTCACTTATCGAGGCTATGGCAATCGCTGCTTATGCAGTAGGTGCAGACCGTGGTTTCGTTTATATCAGAGCCGAGTATCCCATCGCTGTTAAGCGTCTTACTATTGCTATTGAACAGGCTAAGGAATACGGATTGCTGGGTAATAACATATTCGGAACAGATTTCTGTTTTGATATGGAACTCCGTCTTGGTGCCGGTGCATTCGTTTGCGGTGAGGAAACTGCGCTTATGACCAGTATCGAAGGCCACCGCGGTGAGCCCCGTCCCCGTCCTCCGTTCCCCGCTGTAAAGGGCTTGTGGCAGAAACCCACACTGCTCAATAACGTTGAAACTTATGCCAACATCACCGCTATCATCAATAACGGTGCTGACTGGTTCAATAAAATCGGTACAGAAAAGAGTAAGGGTACAAAGGTATTCGCAGTCGGCGGTAAAATCAACAACACCGGTCTTGTGGAAGTTCCTATGGGTACAACACTGCGCGAAGTTGTTTACGATATCGGCGGCGGCATCCCCAACGGTAAGAAGTTCAAGGCAGCCCAGACAGGCGGACCTTCCGGCGGATGTATCCCTGCACACCTTATCGACACTCCCATTGACTACGATAACTTAACTGCTATCGGCTCAATGATGGGCTCAGGCGGACTTATCGTAATGGACGAAGACACCTGTATGGTTGATATCGCTAAATTCTTCCTGGAATTCACAGTTGATGAATCCTGCGGTAAATGTACACCTTGCCGTGTAGGTACCAAGAGATTGCTTGAAATCCTCAACAAGATTACAGAGGGTAAAGGCACTCTGGAAGATATTGATAAGTTGGAAGAACTTTGCTACGCCATCAAGGATTCTGCATTCTGCGGACTTGGTCAGACAGCACCCAACCCGATACTCAGCACACTTAAATATTTCAGAGACGAATATATTGCCCACGTTGTAGACAAGAAATGTCCCGCGGGAGTATGTAAGGCGCTCGTTTCCTACAAGATTGACCCTGAAAAATGTAAAGGTTGCAGCCTGTGTGCAAGAAACTGCCCTGTTGGCGCAATTTCAGGTAAGATTAAAGAGCCTTATGTAATTGATACCGATAAATGTATCAAGTGCGGTGTTTGTGAGAGCACTTGTAAGTTTAAGGCAATTTCTAAGTGAGGAGGAGAGAGAACCAATGAATATGGTAAATATTAAAATCAACGGCGGCGAATACAGTGTACCGTCAACATATACAGTTCTTGATGCAGCAAGAGATGCGAATATTCATATTCCTACACTTTGCTACCTTAAAGACGTAAACGAAATCGGCGCTTGCAGAATGTGTCTTGTTGAAATCAAAGGCGCAAGAGCACTTCAAGCAGCGTGTGTATACCCCGTATCTGAGGGTATGGAGATTTTCACCAACTCTCCCAAGGTTCGCAAAGCGAGAAAAGCCAATCTGGAACTTATTCTTTCAAATCACGAACGCAAATGTCTGACTTGTGTAAGAAACAAGAACTGCGAATTGCAGACAATGTGTGAAGAACTCGGTGTTGACGAAATCCGTTATGACGGCGAGAATAAAAATTATGCAATCGACGATTTTTCACCTTCAATCGTACGCGATAACAACAAATGTGTACTGTGCAGACGTTGTATCGCCGTATGTTCTAAAATCCAGACAGTAAACGCCATCGGCGCTATCGACAGAGGTATCGAAACCCATGTTGGCAGCATCTTTGAGAAATCTCTCAATGACGTATCATGTGTAATGTGCGGACAGTGTATTGCCGCATGTCCCGTTGGCGCACTTAAAGAGAAAGATTCCACCAAAGAGGTTTGGGATGCTATCCACGACGAAACCAAGCACGTTGTTGTTCAGGTTGCTCCTGCCGTACGTGCTGCCATTGGCGAAGAGTTTGGTATGGAAATCGGCAGCCGCGTAACAGGTAAGATGGTTGCTGCTATCAAGAGATTGGGTGTTGACAGAGTATTTGACACAAATACCGCTGCCGACCTTACAATTATGGAAGAGGGCACAGAGTTTATTTCAAGAGTTAAAAACGGCGGCAAACTCCCCATGATCACATCATGCAGTCCCGGCTGGATTAAGTTCTGTGAGCATAACTTCCCCGATTTCCTCGATAATCTTTCAACCTGTAAATCACCCCACGAGATGTTCGGTGCCATCATAAAATCTTATTATGCTGAAAAAGAAGGCATCAACCCCGCTGATATCTATGTTGTATCAGTAATGCCCTGTACAGCCAAGAAGTACGAGGCGCAGAGAGAAGAAATGAAGGGTACAGGCTACCGTGACGTAGACGCAGTTATCACCACAAGAGAACTTGCAAAGATGATTAAAGAATGCGGTACAGACTTTGTTAAACTCAGCGACGAAGAGTTTGACAGACCTTTCGGTCCTGCAACAGGTGCAGGTGTAATCTTCGGTGCTACCGGCGGTGTTATGGAAGCAGCCCTCAGAACAGTATACGAAGTTTTAGAAGGCAAACCTATGGCAAACATTGAGTTTGACGCTGTTCGCGGTACCGAGGGTATCAAAGAAGCAGAGGTTGAGGTTGCAGGTATGAAGGTTCGTGTAGCAGTTGCTCACGGTCTTGGTAATGCCCGTAAACTTTTAGACAGCATCAAATCAGGTGAGAAGAACTACGAGTTCATCGAGATTATGGGATGCCCCGGCGGTTGTGTAACAGGCGGCGGACAGCCTATCGTTCCTGCAAGAGTACAGGCACAGGTTGATGTTAAAAAGGCAAGAGCCAAAGCCCTCTACGATGAGGACAGAGCATCAACACTCCGCAAATCACACGAGAACCCCGCAATCAAGGAACTTTACAAAGAGTACCTTGGAGAGCCCTGCGGACATAAATCTCACGAACTTTTGCACACTCACTACTTCGACAGATCAGACGTGTAATGTTAACTTAATATCAAAGACCGGATTTATTTATCCGGTCTTTAATATTTTATGTTACCGCAAGATTACAATTATGTGTAAAACGTGTGGCAAGTAAATATTTCTATTGACTAAAAAAAGTGGTGATGATAAAATTATAGAGCAAGTATATAACTTAAAATAGGAGGAATTTACTTATGAGAACTTTTAAGAAAATTTCTGCTTTGGTAGTTACTCTGGCAATGATTATGTCTTGCGCATTTTCAACGGTAAGTTTTGCAGCAACAACATTTACCGACCTGGATGCAACAAACATATATGCCACAGCAATTACCGATCTGGCAGATAAAGGCATAATTAACGGTTATGCAAATGAGGACGGTACATTCAGTTTTAAGCCTGACGGCGAAATCACCCGTGCCGAATTTGCAAAGATAATTGCAGTAGCAAGTGTACCCAGCGGTTATTCTTTTGCTGCGTCTTTTTCAAGTTTTACTGACGTTGCAGCAAATCACTGGGCAGTACCTTATATCGAACACGCTGTAAGAACAGGCGTTATCAACGGTATGGGCGACGGCACATTTGCTCCTGAGAGCCCCGTTACATACGCTCAGGCTATCAAGATGGTAGTTTGCACACTCGGTTACGGCAACGTAATCACACCTGCTCCTGCGGGTGCACACTGGGCACAGCCTTATATTGAAATGGCTACCAGACTCAACATCACCCTCAACGCTTTCGGTGTTGCTGATGCAAATGCAACCCGTGGCCTCGTTGCTCAACTTGTTTACAATATGAACAAAACAACTCCTCTTGTTCAGACAGGAACAGGAGCAGACGGTCAGCCTACATATTCATCAGGCGGCGGTTCTTATGAAGAGTCTACAAAGAACACCAACAAAGAAAGCGGTCAGCTTATAGCAGTTTTTGAAACAACACTTTCCGGATCTTCCGAGGACCTCAGAACAGACGAGATTATGCTCAAAGTTGATGATGACGAGTACGAAATCTTTACTATGGGCAAGTTTGAAGCAGAGGAACTTGAAGAACTTCTCGGTTATGAAGTAAATGTTACATATACAGAGGATTCTTCCGGTGACAAGGAACTTGCTACAATCAGCAAGGACAAAAGCAATAAAGTTTATGTTGTTGACAGTATGGATATAAGCGACGTTACAAGCACATCATTTGAGTATTATGATGATAGTGCCAAGGGCGGTATCGCAAAACTCAAAATCAACAGCAATATGAGCGTACTTAAAAACAACGGTACTATTGATATGGACGACCTTGCTGAGGAACTTTATATCGATAGCGGTGAGATTACCTTTATCGACATTGACGGAAACAATGTAATGGACGTAGCATTCGTTAAGAGTTACGAAACATATTTTGTAAGCAGTGTAACAAAATCCAACGGCGTTTATACTGTTTATGATAAGTTCGATTCTGAAAGAAAACTTATCCTTAACGAAGACACACAGGAAATCACAGTTAAGTTACTTGCAAACAACTCTGACAAACTTACAGATACCACTCTTACATCTATTGCGGCATCATCTGTATTGTCAGTAGCAGTATCAGCAAGTGATTCTGACGTGATTGAAGTTATCATCTCCAAAAAGACTGCTTCCGGTTCATCATCTACATCAGAGGTTAAGAGCATCAGCGGTGATATGACCAAAATCAAGTTTGGCACAACCAACGTTTACACAAGCAGTTATTATTTGAACATAGCAGACCAGTCCACACAGGCACTGTCAGTTGGCGATGTATGTACAGCATACCTTGACTTTACAGGCAAACTTGTTGCTGTAAACAAAACTGCAACTGCAACCAACTACGGTTATATCATAAAAGCAGGTACAAAGTCATCCGGTATGGACGACGAAGAGTACTTTGTTCGTATGTATGATTCCTCCGGCAAACTCTACACTGATCTCCCCGTAGCCGACAGAGGTTTCAAACTCAACGGCAAGAGTGCTGACGGTGCAGATCTGGTAGAAGCAGTTTTAAATTCAGCAGAAATCGTCAACGACGACAAAGACGGCAGCAAGATTGTAAATGCTGAAAAAGCAACTCCCGTTAAGTATGAAATCAGCGCTGGCACACTTAAATCTGTTTACGTTATAGACGATGTAACAGACACAAGTGATGATGATTATATCGAAAGTGCTATTCATCCCACTTATATCTCCGAAGGTTTGCAGGAATTGAAGTTCAAATCAACAAGCAACTCATTCAACCTTGGTTCCACAAAGAAATTCTCAATCTCATCTACCACCAAGGTAATTGTTGTTCCTCTTAACAGAAGTGAAGAAAAGTACAGATTCACTTCCGGTACAGGTTACTTCACCGACGGTCTTACCTATATGGTTGACGCCTTTGACGCAGTTGGCTCCGGCTCTGCCAAGTTGGTTGTTGTTTACGGTACAAGCACCACAATCAAGGCATCGGCTCCCACACTTTTGGTTAAGTATGTTGAGCCCCTGCTTGATGATGATAACAACGAATATTACCGCCTCCACTACCATAAGTTAGGTAGCAGTGATGAGACCTTTGATAACTACTACACCTACGACAGTGATGTGTTTGCAGATGTAGAATCAGGAGACGTTATCAAGGTATTTGCTACGGGCGATGTAGTAGAGAACGTTCAGCGATGGTTCTCAGTAGATGATATGGAAATCCCTGAGGATATTGATGAAAATGTAACTTACAACTATGGCGGTAGGGAAGGTTATACTTATTACGACATAGGCGGCGAATACTTTGCTCATTTTGGTACAGTAATGAGTATACCCAAGGGTGACGAACCCAAGGAGTTCATGGATGTGTCCACAACAGGTGATGAAGAAGACAGCCACACTTATAAAATCAAGACCACAACACCTGTTATAATATACACAGGCGATGACGAAGAACCCTTCGAATTCGGCAAAGCATTAGAAGAGATTAACGATATCGATCCCACACCTTCTGAGGCATCTAAGGTATTTATTGCTCATTCCGGCACTAACTACCCCATCGCAATCGTTATCTACGAACAATAAACAGCAGTAAAAAAATGCACCCCTTGGGGTGCATTTTTTATGTTAATTTTCGCAGTAAAAATGCCACGCGTTATGCGTGGCATTAAAATTTTAGTTTCTATTAAAGAATCAATGCTAAAACAAAAGAAACTACAATAAACAATATTGCCAAAACTGTTGTAAGACGTGACAGCAGGCCGTCTAATGTTCTGGCTTTGTTCTTGCCGAAGAAAGTCTCGGCACCGCCGCCAATACTACCGGAAAGACCTGCCTGTTTGCCTGATTGGAGCAATACAACAACAATCAATGCAAGTGAAAGAATAACATGTACAACCGTTAATGCGGTAACCAATTTAAGCACCTCCAATACAAAAGTAATTATATGATAACACACAAATTCATATTTTGCAACAGCAAATTAACTATTTTTTTCTTTTTCTTCTCTTGATTTTTTTGTGAGATAGATATAGAGCACATCAATATCTGCGGGAGACACGCCCGAAATCCTTGATGCTTGACCGAGAGTCAGCGGTTTTATGTCGTTCATTTTCTGACGTGCTTCAAGGCGGAGTCCGTCTATTTTAGAAAAATCCGTATCAGACGGAATCTTAACCCTTTCGGTTTTAAGTGCCTTTTGTGCCTGAATCTCCTGCTTTTGTATATACCCTTCGTACTTAATCTGGATATTGACTTCCTCTGCCACATCTCTTGGCAGTTCACCGCGTGAGCCGTCTATCGGTGCCAATACAAAATAATCAAGTTCGGGCCGTCTTATAAGTTCAGCCAGTTTAACACCCGTGGTAATGGGCGTTGTGCCGCAACGCATAAGTATGTCATTCACATTTTCCGATGGTGCGATGTTTATGGAGTTGACTCTGTCAACTTCACTCTGTATAAGTTCCTTTTTGTTTAAAAAATCTGCGTATCTTTTATCGCTTATAAGTCCTATTTCGTGACCAAGTTCCGTAAGTCGCAGGTCGGCATTGTCCTGACGGAGCAGTAAGCGGTACTCGCTCCTTGATGTCATCATACGGTAAGGCTCGTTAGTGCCTTTTGAAGTAAGATCGTCAATGAGCGTTCCTATATACCCCTGACTCCGTTCAATAATAACAGGGGATAATTCCTTAATCTTTCTTGCGGCGTTAATACCTGCCATAAGTCCCTGAGCCGCGGCTTCTTCATAACCGGAACTTCCGTTGAACTGCCCTGCTCCGTAAAGACCGCTGTGATTTTTAAATTCAAGGGTGGGATATAAGGTGGTACTGTCTATGCAGTCATATTCAATCGCATAGGCAGTTCGTGTTACGAGTGCATTTTCCAGTCCTTTTATGGAATGGATAATTTCTATCTGCACATCTTCCGGCAGGGATGTAGAAAGCCCCTGAATATACATTTCGTCAGTATCAAGGCCCAAAGGCTCTATAAACAACTGATGCCGTTCCTTGTCGGGGAACCGTCTTATTTTATCTTCAATAGAAGGGCAGTACCTTGGTCCTATGCCCTCAATAAGACCGTTAAATAAGGGCGAACGGTGCATATTGTCTAAAATAATGCGGTGTGTGTTCTCGTTGGTGTATGTCATATAACAGCAAACCGCGTTGGGATTGGGGTTTGTGGTTTCAAAGGAGAAAGGCGTAATTACCTCGTCCCCCTCCTGAATCTCCATTTTAGAAAAATCCACACTGCTCTTTGCAACTCTTGCGGGAGTTCCCGTTTTAAATCGCATAAGTTTTATCCCGTTTTTTGCAAGACAGGCAGAGAGTCCGTCAGCGGGGAACACCCCGTCAGGTCCGCCTGAATACGCCATATCTCCCACAATTATTTTGCCTTTGAGGAATGTTCCCGTGGCAATAATTACAGCCTTAACATCAAATCTTGCGCCCAGATGGGTCGTAACGGATGTCACTGCGCCATTTTCGTCAAAACCAATGTCTACTATCTCGGCTTGTTTAAGGTCGAGATTTTCCTGCCGTTCTATTCTTTTTTTCATTTCGGCAGTGTATATACGTCTGTCTGCCTGTGCTCTGGGTGAATATACCGCAGGACCTTTGCCGCGGTTGAGGATTCTTGACTGTATAGCCGCAAAATCCGCCACCTTGCCCATCTCACCGCCCAGAGCATCAATTTCCCGTACAAGTTGTCCCTTTGCAGTGCCGCCTATACAGGGGTTACAAGCCATATTCGCTATAAAATCAAGATTTGTTGCAAACATAATCGTTTTGCAGCCAAGCCTTGCGGCAGAGAACGCGGCTTCACAACCGGCATGGCCTCCGCCTATGACAGCCACATCGTATGTGCCCATATAAAAACTGTTGCTCATTTGCACGGGCTCCTTTCTTATTTACCTACACAGTATGTTTCAAATACAGTGTTAATTATATCGTCGCTTATGTGGATGCCGTCTATAAGGTTAAGGCACTCCGCCGCAGATAAAATATCGTCAATAGCCATATCGGGTGAAAGCCCCTCCACGGTCTTTGCCGCACTTTGCAAAAGCGAGAGAGCGTTGCACAGAGCATTCTTCTCTCTTTCGCCGGTTATTACGGTGTCGGAATTGTATAAATCCGCCTCACCCATAAACTTCTTTTCAACCGTATCAATAAGAGCGTCCAGCCCCGTTCCGTCTTTTGCACAAAGTTTTACTGTATCTCCCTCAAAAGGCAGAACACACCCTTCTGCAATATCGCTTTTGTTTGCGATTATAACGGTGTTTTTACCCTTTACAAGTTCGTAAATCTGCATATCGTCGTTATCTGTCGGTTTTGAGATATCAACCACAAACAGTATCAGTTCCGCATTTTCAGCCAGTGCCTTTGCCCGCTGAACACCAATACTCTCAACTGTATCGTCGGTTGTGCGGATCCCTGCCGTGTCGGTGAGTCTTAGTATAAGGTTGCCGAGTGATACCACCTCTTCAATACTATCCCTTGTTGTGCCGGGGATGTCTGTTACTATGGCTCTGTCACAGTCAGCCAGTAAATTAAGAAGCGAAGATTTACCCACGTTGGGTTTGCCCACTATAACAGTGCTTATGCCTTCTTTTGCAATAATGCCCCTGTCGGCATTTTCAATAAGTTTGCCGATAGCCTTTGTTACATTGTTTATGTCAGAGAGTATCTTACCGTCATCCGCCTCTTCGAGTTCCTCGGGAAAGTCAATAGTCCCCTGGATGTATGCCGCAATGTCTGTAATTTGTGTGCGGATATCACGAATCCTTTCCGCAAGGCGTCCGTTTAAGTGGTTGAGGGCGAGTTTGTGCTGTAACTCGTTTTTGGCGTTTATCATATCCATCACAGACTGAGCATAGGTTAAGTCAATTCTGCCGTTCAAGAACGCGCGTTTGGTAAATTCGCCGCCCTCGGCAGGTCTTGCTCCTGCTTTAAATACTGCCGCGAGGACTGCTTTTGTAACATACAACCCGCCGTGACAGTTAATCTCCACCACATCTTCACCCGTAAAGGTGCGTGGAGCGCGCATAACAGACACAAGTACCTCGTCTATCATATTCCCTTCGGAGAATATGTGCCCGTAGTTTATCGTTCTGTTTTGGGCATCAGCAAGGCGTTTGCCGCTTTTTGATGCAAATACCTTGTCGGCAATCTCTACTGCCCTGTCGCCGCTTATTCGTATTATAGAAATGCCGCCCCGCCCGTAAGGTGTGGAAACAGCCGCTATTGTATCGTAGTTCATATTAAACCTCTTAATAATTTAATCATACGGTTAATTATATCATTAAATATCAAATAAAGCAAATACTATTGATGTATTTTTCCGTAAATACAGGCAAAAATAAGAAATAACGAGGTGAGCGCGTGATAAGAGATTTGTTTTTGTACAAAGAACCGGCAGACAAGTATGGGTTTGATATATCTGCGGAAAAAGATAAGACGTCAGACAAAGAATGTTTTTTTATGGCAGAGGTCAGCAAAGACATAGACGAAAACCTTGCCTATGCCCGTCAGGTACTGTCGTGCCCCGATAATGGTGATATTGTTATCAGGGAATTTGATATAGAGGTGTGCGGCGGTAAATTAAGAGGTTTTGCCGTGTTTGCCGACGGGTTGTCGTCTGGCAGGGATATTTCGCAGAATATATTGCTGCCTCTGATGTGCCTTGCAGACACACACCCAACGGATATGGATGATATGTCAGATTACATTCTCCGTTGCCTTATCCCTCACATCCAGACGTTTAAAGAAAAAGATATAAATAAGATTTTAAAAAGTGTCAATTACGGCAACTGCGGAATTTTTATAGATACACTTGGATGGGGCTTTTCTGCCGAGGTAAAGGCGTGGGAACACCGTAGCATAAGCGAACCGGCAAATGAAACGGTTATACAAGGCCCACACGAGGGTTTTAACGAAATGCTCAGAGCCAATACGGCACTTATCAGGAAAACTTTAAATACCAACAACCTTGTTATGAAAAACGTCACCCTGGGCAGAACAAGTAAAACTCCTGCCGCCGTGTGTTATCTTAAAAATGTAGCCAACACCTCTCTGGTGGACGAGGTAGAGTACAGATTAACCAACCTTGATACGGAATACATCCTTTCTTCTTTGACACTTGCCCAGTATATAGAGGAAGCCACCTTTGTTTCAGTACCGCAGATAATTACTACGGAGCGGCCCGACAGAGTTTGCCATGCCCTTATAGAGGGCAGAGTGGCGATAGTGGTGTCGGGCAGTTCCCATGTGCTTATAGTTCCTGCCACATTGTTTGATATGGCGTCATCGCCGGAGGATTCGTATCTGCGGTTTCCGTATTCACTGCTCACCCGATGTATAAGAATCATAGCAATAATCCTTTCCTTACTGGCACCGGCAGTTTTTCTTGCGGTTATGAATTTTCATCAGGAACTGATACTGACAGATATCCTGTTTGCCCTGTCAAAGGCAAGGTCGGCTGTGCCGTTTTCGTCTTTTATAGAACTGCTGCTTATGGAGTTGTCGTTTGAACTGATTAAAGAGGCAAGTGTCCGTGTGCCCGGTCCGGTGGGCTCGTCACTGGGTATAGTGGGAGGTCTTATCCTCGGTCAGGCGGCTGTGTCGGCAAATATAGTAAGCCCTATAATGATAATAGTTGTGGCAATTACGGGTATATCCTCGTTTGCAATACCAAGTTATCAACTTTCCTTCTCTTTCAGGTTTATGCGGTTTATATACACCTTTGGCGCGGCAATTGCGGGGTTTGTGGGTATATTTACCGTTATGTTCATAGACACCTTACTTGTGGTAAACACAAAATCCTTTGGCACACCTTATACGTCGCCGATAGCATCGGGAGAAAAACTCCGTATATCGCGCCTGATTTTCACTCCTCCCGTATGGAAAAAGGGTATCCGCCCCGACTACCTTAAACCGAAAGACAAAACAGACAGTTCTTATATAAGCAGAAAATGGAAATATAAAAAGAGGTGATTGCATTTGCCCGATACAACTTCCCGCAGAGTAGGAACACGGGAACTGATATGGTTTTTTGCCCTGTTGTTCATATCTAAAATCCTTTTTGCAGATATCGGCGATTACGTTAAAAATTGCGGAAGCGCAGGATATATACTGACGGCGGCGGCGGGAGTTTTTGCTCTGGTGTTGTTTGTTTTGATTATACGCCTTGCCGACGGAGAAACAGATATTATAGAATCTGCCGGAAAAACCTTCGGCAAATGGGGAATGCGAGTGACAGGTGTAATAATTACTCTTTTGCTTGTTGCCCAGTCGGGCATTATGATAAGGGTATATACAGATATTATATCGTCTATCGTTCTGCCCGAGAGTTCCGATGTGTTTATAATGCTTTTCCTTGTGGCGGCGGTGTTTTTTGCGGCCTTTGCCGGAACGGGAACTTTGGCGGCATACTCTTATGTTGCGGGAATAATTTTTGTAATAACTCTTGCCGTAATACTGGTGTTGAATATCCCCAATTACGATGTCACAAACATATACCCTTTACTTGGAAAGGGTATAACAGGCATCTCCGCCGGTGTGGGCGCAGTGGGAGTTTACTCCGATATGCTGTTGCTGTTTCTTGTAGCGCCGTATCTTACGGAAAAAGCCTCTGTCAAAAAAGGCGGTATCATAAGCATTGTGATTTCAGCGATAGTTATTACCGTAACGACACTTTCGTATATTATGACGGTTGAGTATCCTTTTTCATCCTCTCTCACACTGCCCGTTCTTGAAATAGCCTTTGATGTAAATCTCGACATAGTATTCCAGAGGGCAGAGGGACTGTTTTTCTTCCTGTGGATATTTTCGGGCTTTATTGTTACGGGTGCATACCTGTGCTTTGCGCTGGTCACATTTGTAAAAAGTTTTAACCTCACTGACCGTCGTGCGCCCATAGGTGCATTTGTATTTGTTGCTGCCTGTATAGCGTTGATTGCCGGCAGTTCTGCCCGTGAAAGGGAACTTTACAGAATAATATACTCTGTGTTTGCCGTTGTATCTTTTGCTTTGCCCCTGTTTGTTTTCGGAATTAAAAAGTTTAAAAGGAGACAGATAAAATGAAAAAAACGGCTCTGGCTGTTGCTTTGATTTGCCCGATGTTGCTGTCGGGTTGCGGCACAGAAATAGACGATACGGCATACGTTGTGGCAATCGGCGTGGATAAAGCGGAGGAAGGGTACAACTTTACATTTGCCATAGGCGACCCCGGAAGTATCAACGGCGGTGGCGGAGAGGATGAAAAAGGTGACAGTAACACACTTATTTTAAAAGAATCACAGGGTGATAATATATTTACCGCAGGTGACGCCGTGGGTGCGGCAATAGGGCAGAGGATAAATTTTTCCCATGGTGAACTTATCGTGTTTTCCGAGGCGGTTGCAAGTGATGGTGTTGAGATACTCCTCGATGCCATTACAAGGAATCTGGACCAACGCCCCAAACTCGTTCCTGTTGTATC
>SVKG01000017.1 GCA_015068565.1 Oscillospiraceae bacterium
ATTGAACGATGTTGTAGAATGTAAAATCGTAAGAATTGTTCCCTTCGGTGCATTTGCAGAAATCTTCCCCGGAGCAGACGGACTCATCCATATTTCACAGGTTGCTGATAAGAGAATCGGCAGAGTAGAGGAAGAACTTACAATCGGTCAGCATGTTAAGGCAAAGGTTGTAGAACTCGATATGGAAAATAAAAAGATTGGTCTGAGCATCCGTGCTTTGATTGAAGAAGCAAAGAAGGATGAAGAAGCAGTTGAGGAAACTGTTGAAGAGGTAGTTGAAGAAACTGTTGCAGAAGAGACTGCGCAGGAAGTTACCGACGCAGAGTAAGAACAAATTTAAAAGATGTAAACCTACAATATCCAATGTGTCAGAGCATTGGATATTGTTATATATTGAGGAATGGGGTCGGTTAAATGAAACGTATTTTAAAAATACTGTGTGTTGCTGCTGTGTTGCTTTGTGTTACGGCCAATGTTTATGCTCAGGGGAATATTTCAGGTATATTTTCCGGAAGACAGGATTATATTTTACTGGCTACGGTTGTGGATATAACCGGTTCGTCAATAATTGTAGACCCATATCACGGCGTTTATAACGGCGAGAATACCGAGGGGATTTCTATGGATTCGAATATAGAGATTGCCAAATTCCGTTATTCTTATTGTTCGGATCATATTGATATAAGTACAACGCCGCGTGTAGGTGATAATATATTTGTATCGCTCAATAAAACGGCAGACGGCTATACAGTTGCCAACGGTGCATACAGAACCAGTTCGGTTGATTATAAGTTGCTGACATTCTATGCATCCGAGAGTATGCGGGATAAAGACTGCCTTGCAGAGATTGTGGCACTGGCGTATTTTGTCCGTACAGACGGTAATTTGCGGAATTTTAAATTAGATAACGGAACACTCACCGTAGATAATGACGGAAAACAACTGACACTTTATCCTACCGACAGAATAAACGAAACTGTCACGTTTGTAAACATAGACGGTAAAGCCATAGACAGTGCAAAGTCAAAAGATGTAATAATTGACGGCGGAACCCGTTCGGAGCGGGGCTACGATTTCAGGTGGATAATATGCTTCGGTGTTATTGTGATAAGCGCTTTGACAGGCGCGTTTGTGCTTTATAATTCCAATGGCAGAGACCAGAGGAGCACAAGGGCTAAAAAGGAGTAATAACCATGGAGTTTTTTGAAAAAACAGTTGAAACCGATGTAAAATATGAGGGCAGAATACTCACCGTGCGTGTAGATACGGTAGAACTTGCTGACGGCAGTATATCCTACCGCGAAATCGTAGATCACTCCGGCGGCGTTGCCGTAGCGGCTGTTGACGATGACGGTTGTGTGTATATGGTAAAACAGTTCCGTAAGCCTTATGACATGGTTATAACCGAACTCCCCGCGGGTAAACTGAACGATGGCGAAGACCCTCTGGAATGCGGAAAGAGGGAACTTAAAGAAGAAACAGGCCTTACCGCGGAGGAATTTATATCTTTGGGAGATTTTTATCCGTCACCGGGATATGTGCGTGAAAAACTGTATCTTTATCTTGCCCGTGGACTCAGACAAGGCGAGGCGCACCTTGACGAGGGAGAATTTTTAACAGTAGAGAAAGTTCATATCGACGAACTGGTCAGGGCGGTTGTGAATAATGAAATCCATGATGCAAAAACAGTAATCGGCATCTTAAAAGCCGATAAATATTTAAAAGAAAATAAAAACTAACATACAAAAAGTCCGGAATACATCAGTATTCCGGACTTTTTTGCTGTATACTTTATATTTCCATCTGTTTTCCAAAGAATAATGCAGCCGATTGCGCAAGTTTTGTGTCTACCTCGGATGCTTTTTTTGTGCTGTCGCTTTTCATGATTATTACGTTGCCAATGGAATCTCCCTCGGCGATTATGGGCACAATAACACTTGCACTGTATTTGCTGCCATCGGTGACGGGGAGTTGGGAGTCAGGTACAAAGGTAGTTTTTTCTTCCATTATAGTTTCAATTTCACTGCTCAGGCGTTTTTCGTATAAATCTCTTTTGGGAGCACCACCCACTGCAATAATGGTGTCTTTGTCGGTTATACATGCGGCACTGCCCGAGATTTTAGCAAGAGTCTCGGCGTATTGCGAAGCAAAGTCGGTTAATGAACCGATAGGAGAGTATTTTTTAAAAATCACTTCACCGTCACGGTCTGTATAAATTTCAAGAGGGTCGCCCTCACGGATGCGCATAGTTCTGCGGATTTCTTTGGGGATTACAACTCTGCCCAGGTCGTCAATTCTACGAACAATTCCTGTTGCTTTCATTTAATTAAAACTCCTTTATTTGCGGACCGTCGTGGACGGCGGTCCCTACATTTGAATTTACATTGATATTGTTTGCAGACAAGGAATTTTTATGTAAGGAAAAAAGTGGAGATTATTATTATATGCAGTAACACCGCCAAAAAGGTAAAACACCAAACAAAACCACATCAAAAAAATACGAAAAACGTAATTTTTAGCCGCTTTTTAAGGATGAATGGAGTAGGGCGTAATTATCGAAATCAAATGGCAGTTTTTTCCTGAAAAATTGCGAAAACAAGAAATTTTGTCCCCCATAAATAATCCACATATCCACATAGTTATAAACGCCGCAAGTCAGTAAACATCCCGTTTTCACATAGTTATCCACGCAAAATGTGGATATGTGGATAACTTTATGCTAATTCACTCGAAAAAAATGTAATTTTATGTCAAATTTTTTCCACTTTGTCAAGGGCAAAAAATCGAAAAAAATAATAAAAATTTTTTCAAAAAAACTCTTGACAAAAGTAAAAAAAGGAGTTATAATGCAGTCGAAAGTCAAAGAAAGTCAAAGTCAAATTTCGACATTGACCAAAATCCGGCAATTTATCCGTAAAAAGGGGGTAAATATATGAAAATAAGTGATACTATTGAGATGTTTATCAGGGAGATGTTGGCAGATGATGAGAGCGTAGAGTTAAAGCGAAACGAACTGGCCAATTACTTTAAGTGTGTTCCGTCCCAGATAAACTATGTTATATCAACCCGTTTCACAAACGAGAGAGGTTACTGTGTTGAAAGTCGCAGAGGCGGAGGCGGATTTATAAAAATCACCCGTGTAGGCCGTGGCGGAGAAACCAATACACTGATGCATGTATTAAACAGTATTGGTGATCATCTTGATGTTATGACAATGGATGCCATAGTCAAAAATCTCTACGGCGGTGAAATCATTACCGAAAGGGAAGCAAAACTTATTCTTGCGTCCTGTGGTAGCAGTGCTCTGCGTGAAATCAACGACGGTGAGTTTAAAAACCGTATACGCTCAACCATATTTAAAAATATTCTTATTAACCTGATGTAGGCAGTTGCGTTAGTATCCGAACACGCCTAAAACAAGAAAAATAGCCGTTTTTCTGTGTTGTCGGTCTTGAAATACGTCAGTATTCCTGCGACCTTCCGCCTTGAAAAACAACAATTTTTTCTTGTTTTAGGTTCGAAGAATTTTCGGCGCTGAGTTTTTGCGACAATGCGAAGCAAAAACGGAGCGAATGCTGACGCATTTGCGAGTATTTTAATAATGCAGTGGCGTAAAAAGACGTGCCCAAAACGGGTTCGGATACTGACGCAACTGCCTAAGGAGATGTGATTTTTATGTTGTGTTCAATTTGTAATAAAAACAAGGCAACAATACATTATAAAACGGTAACAAACGGAGTAGCAAAGGAGATGCATCTTTGCAGCGAGTGTGCGGGGGAGATGGGTATAGGAGATAAGCATATAGATTTATTTGGGGATGCTTTTAATTTCAACAGTATTTTAAATCAACTGTTCAGCACAGACGACAAAAAATTGTCATCAATCAACGGGTTAAAGTGCAGTGGATGCGGCATGGATTTCAATATGTTTAACTCCACCGGACTTCTTGGCTGTGATAAGTGTTATGATGTTTTTGCGGAGCAAATAGAAACGATGCTTCAAAAGACACAGGGAGCCACATCCCATAACGGCAAAATTTCCGGTGCAGACAGAGAGAAAATCAAGAAGCGGAATGAAATAAGAGAGTTAAAATCGAGCCTCCAAAAGGCAATTTACGAAGAAAAATACGAGGATGCCGCAGTTTTGAGAGATAGAATAAAGGATATGGAAAAAGGAGGCGAGGATATTGTCTAAGTGGTATAGTGACAGTGGATTTCAGGATGATATAGTGTTAAGTACCCGTATACGCCTTGCCCGTAATATTAAAGGAATACCTTTCCCCAATCGTATGGGAGCAGAGGACGGCAAAAAAGTCATTGACCTTGTTTCGGATGCCCTTTCAGAGTTAAATTATAAGTTTAATCTTATAAGACTTTCCGACATCAGCGAAATAGAGCGGCAAAAACTGTTTGAACAGCATGTCATAAGTTCGCAGATGCTTAAAAACACGGCGGATAAAGCAGTATTTGTAAGCGAGGACGATGCAGTTTCCATACTTATAAACGAAGAGGACCATATTCGTTTGCAGTGTATATATGCAGGAGCGGAAAGCCAGAAGGCGTACGAACTTATAAGTAAGGTGGACGACTTTTTGAGTGAGAGATTGCAGTACGCTTTTCACGAAAAGTACGGACATTTAACCGCGTGTCCCACTAATGTAGGTACAGGTATGAGGGTGTCGTTTATGTTGCACCTTCCCGCACTGTGTATGACACGCCTTGCGGATAATCTTTTTGCAACGGTGGGCAAACTTGGTGTAACCGTAAGAGGTATGTACGGCGAGGGTACCAAATCGAGCGGCAATATTTTTCAGATTTCCAATCAGGTAACTTTGGGGAAAACTGAGGCAGAACTTTCTACAAACATCACCGATATAGTCAATCAGATAATTGCCAAGGAGCGAGAACTCCGCAGACGGATTATACAGGAGAAGGGCGTTTCCGTTGAGGATAAAATAATGCGGTCCTACGGTATAATGCGCTACGCCAAAAAAATCAGCACCGAAGAACTTGCAGGACATCTCTCTAATGTGAGATTTGGCGTTTCGTTGGGTATAATAAAGGATATAACCATTAAAAGCATAAACGAAATAACTGTTGTAACCCGACCTGCCCATATTGCAGAGACCGGCGCATCAACAGCCTTTGAACGTGATGTAAAAAGAGCAGAGATAATCAGCAGTATAATTGAAAAAAAGGAGGAATAGTCCATGGATAGCAAATTCACAGATAAAGCGCGTAAAGCGCTCAGACTTTCCCAGGAGATAGCAACCGAGTTGGGGCATAACTTTGTGGGTACAGAGCATCTTCTTGCTGCCCTTATAAAAGAGGGCACATCAAGGGCATCCGAGGCGCTTGTTGAAGAGGGTGTAACATACGATTATATTATAGAAAACATCAAAGACGAAGGAAATATGATGTTTGGCGGCAAGATTCCCGATGGCGTACTTCCCCTTACTCCCCGTACCAAAACGGTTATAGAGTTAAGTTACAGCGAATCCCAGCGTACTGGTGCACAGTTTATATTTCCCGAGCATATTCTTATGGCAATCCTGCGTGAAGGGGAGAGCGTAGCCGCAAGATTGCTTCGTAATCTTCATATCGACCCTAACAGTCTTGTAAGAAAGATGTTTGGCACATCAGCAACAAATCAGTCCAAACAGAACAGTACAAGTAACCTTAAAGATTTAACTCCTTTCGGCAGTGACCTTACCCAGATGGCAGCAGAGGGTAAATTCGACCCTATTATTGGCAGAGATCAGGAGATAGAAAGGGTAATACAGATACTTTCCCGAAGAACCAAAAACAATCCTTGCCTTATAGGTGAGCCGGGAGTAGGCAAAACTGCAATTGCGGAAGGTCTTGCCCAGAAGATAGTAGCCGGAGAAGTGCCCGAAACACTCAAAGGCAAAAAGATTTTTTCCTTAGACCTTGCATCAATGGTTGCCGGAACAAAGTACAGGGGCGAGTTTGAGGAGAGAATCCGTAAAGCCCTTGACGAGGCAAAAAAGAGTGAGGAAATAATACTCTTTATTGACGAAGTCCATACCCTTATAGGAGCCGGTGCATCGGAGGGTGCAATGGATGCGGCAAATATATTAAAGCCGTTACTTGCCCGTGGTGAGTTGCAGGTTATCGGTGCCACCACTCTTGATGAATACAGAAAGCATATAGAAAAAGACTCAGCGTTGGAGCGACGTTTTCAGCCTATAACGGTGGGAGAGCCTACTGTTGAGGAAACAGTACAGATTCTTATGGGCATCCGTGATAAGTACGAGGCACATCATAAGGTGCGTATTACAGATGACGCCATAGAGAGTGCTGCCAAACTTTCGCAGCGTTATATTGCCGACAGATTTTTACCCGATAAAGCCATTGACCTTATTGATGAAGCATCATCGAGAATAAGGATGAAAGCCTACACTGCGCCACCGGAGGTTAAGTCGATAGAGGCGGAACTTGCCGAGGTATGTGCTCAGAAAAAAGTGGCAATCGAGGAAGAAAACTTTGAAAAAGCGGCGCAGATGCGTGATAAGGAAGAAGAACTCAAAACCCGTCTTGACGAAGTTAAAGGCAACTGGAATAAAGAAAGTAACAATACCGACCTTACAGTAGGGTCGGAGGAGATATGCGATATAATTTCTTCATGGACAGGAATACCCGTCAAAAAACTTGCACTGGAAGAACAAGAGAGATTAAAGAATATGGAGAATATTCTCCATGAACGTGTAGTAGGTCAGGACGAAGCCGTGACCGCAGTGTCAAAGGCGATTCGCCGTGGCAGAACGGGGCTTAAAGACCCCAAACGTCCCATTGGTTCATTCGTATTTTTAGGTCCTACCGGTGTGGGTAAAACAGAACTTTGTAAGGCGGTTGCCGAAACAGTATTCGGCGATGAAAATGCAGTTATCCGTATAGATATGAGCGAATATATGGATAAGCATAACGTGTCAAGACTTGTAGGTTCGCCACCCGGATTTGTAGGGTACGATGAAGGCGGACAACTTACAGAGAAAGTACGTCGTAAACCCTATTCGGTTGTTTTGTTTGACGAGATAGAAAAAGCCCATCCGGATGTGTTCAATATACTCTTGCAGATACTGGAAGACGGTATTTTGACGGACTCTCAGGGTAGGCGTGTAGATTTTAAAAACACAGTAATTATAATGACATCCAATATCGGAGCAAGACTTATAACGGAAAAGTCCACCTCAATGGGCTTTGGCGGGGAGACAGCGGATAATGACGATTACGAAAAAATCAAATCCTCGGTTCTCGGTGAACTTAAAAAGGCATTCCGCCCCGAACTTTTAAACCGTATTGATGAGATTATAGTGTTTAAAAAACTCACCAAAGAAAATATCACCGACATAACAAAAATCATGCTTAAAAACTTAAAAAACAGGCTCTCAGCCATGGACGTAGATGTAGAATTTACCGAAGATGTAATCAGCCATCTTGCTGAGGAAGGTTTTGACCCCGTATATGGTGCAAGACCTCTTCGCCGTGCAATACAGTCAGGCATAGAAGACCTTATATCCGATGAGATGCTGTCGGGTAATGTAGCAGAGGGAATGAAAGTGCTTGTCGACTTTAAAGACGGCAAAATAACAGTAGTTAAGCAGGAGGTAGAGTAATGGGTGTATATTATCCGAGAGGAGTCTGCTCAAAGCAGATTGATGTAGAACTCAAAGACGGTAAGATAGACAGTATAAAAGTGCTGGGCGGATGCGGAGGTAACCTTAGCGGAATATGTTCCTTGCTCAAAGGAGCCGATGCAAAACAAGCCATCGCTCTTTTGAAAGGGACCGATTGCAAAGGCAGAGGAACATCGTGCCCCGACCAGATAGCAATCGCTCTGGAAAAAGAACTTGAAAAAGCGTAAAATAAAAACCCCTGAATAGTTAAACTATTCAGGGGTTTTTACATTGTTTAATTATTAGTTGTTGCAAATAAATTTGCCGAATTTAGCAGTTTCTGTGGGGATATATGTGTTGGTAACAGGCTCGCCGGTGTGAATATCCATATAGAACATCTTTCCTGCACTTTCATACCCTGCGCCGAAAACCTCATAAGCACTGGCATCGTTCATAGTACATTTAACACGGAGGATTGCCTCACTGCTGTCCTGACAAACCAAGGACGGAATATACTCAAACTTTGCCTTGCCGCCGAGTTTACCCGCCATAGAAGATACAAATGTTTTAAAAGGAATCTGGAAGTTGTATGCAAGTTTGTAAGTATCAACGGGTTTTCTTGTCACATCAAAAGCAGTGGTGTAAACCTGGGTAGGAATACCCTCGATGATAAATGCAAAATCATCGGAGTTTGCAGGATAAAGTGTCAAATCCTTGCAGATTTTGAAGCCGTTTATTCCAAACAGATCATCGAGTTGAATAAGTAAAAGAGCGGCATCTCTCTTTGTAACGGCAGCATCAGCCGCACCGGGGAGAGTCAAGCCATTTTCAAAACTGTATGCGGCATTGATTTGTGCAATCTTTCCGTACTTTTCAGTTACACTTTCAGCGGCGTTTGCAGAAATCGAAGATTTATACTGTAAAGCACAAGCGTGTGCCAACAAAACTGCGGCATCTTCCATAGTGGCTGTTTTAACTTCAAGGACGGGAGTGCGCAGGTCACTCAGTTTGGTTACAGCATTAAAGAGCATCTCTGCATCAATAATATCGGTGGCAACGTATTCACCATCGAATATGTCGTAGGTGTCCCAAACAATTTTCAGCAAATCTTCCGAAACCATTTCAAAAAAAGTTTTTCCGTTTGCTTCGCCGTTTGCAGCACGTACTATAAGTGTAGCGGCTTCGGCTCTTGTAAGTGTGTCCATTGGTCTTAGGTTGACGCCGTCATTACCCTGCATAAGACCTGTTGCATATCCCCATGCAGCAGCCTCGGCGTTTTTCATCTGTGATGTTATAATTCCGGGCACCTTATATCCTGTGGGTTTGCCGTTGTTATCCCACAGCATACCGAGAGCATCCTCTCTGCTAATGGGAGTGGGAGTATCAGTGGTCCACACACCTGTAATCATTTTTTCAAACTCGTCGGTTGTTACTGTACCGGCAGGACGGAATGTTCCGTCGGGAAAACCGTTAACGGTTTTCTGTGCAACTAACTGAGTAATCGCCTGATATGCCCAGTGAGAAGCATCAATATCAGTTAAAGTCACATCTTCTGCAAAAACTGTTGTAAAACATAACATTACCGCAACGGCAGTAATAAGAGAAACTATTTTTTTAATCATTATTCATTGCACCTTTCCATATTTTATCTTTGCATACTGTAACTGCCTCGTCATTTGGCAGACAACTCAATCTGTAAACATCAGTAGTAGTTAAAATGTCAGAAAGAACAGAAAGTTTGGCATCTTCTCTTCCGACAAAAGGAGTGCATCGCAACTCCTTCCATATAAACGGGAATGATTGCCTTGGAGGAATTTTTTCAATAATATTTTCCTTGCCCTGTTCAAGACACACAATAGCACTGAGCGGAGCACAAATATTGGCATTGATTTCCGTTTTACCGCTCCACGGACAGCCGTAGAGGTAAAAACCTTTTCCGTTGTTGAATACAATGGGAGTGTCGTCATTTATGGCAACGCAGTCTTTGTAGAGTTTCCGCCACGCTTCGGTATGTGTGGATTTGCCTGTTCCCGACGGAGCAGTAAATGCAAACCCCTGACCGTCAAGCATTATAGCAGAACTGTGCAGTACCAATCTGTTGTGGTAGGGTAGAATAATCTGCAATATTTCCCCCAGATACGAAAACTCGCGTATATCCATGGAAACGCCCCCTTTAAGGTGGGAAACGTCTGCCATTTTGATTGTAACTTCCGTAGCATCCTTGTTCCAACGGGCAAAAAATATTATGTAGTCAGAGTTAATAAGAGTACGGTATGCCCCAAAACTCCCATCAGCAAATTCCAGCCAGTTAAACCTGAATTGATAGGGGATAAATCGCTCATATTCCGGCAGTACAATATTGTTGTCACGCTCAATATTTATCCGTATATGAGTTCCGCCGAACTCGGACTTGTAATCCTTCATTCGGCGGATAGCATATTCATATTCCAAATTAACGTCTATACTTAAATCAGCAATTAAGTATCTCATCTGATTTATTGAAGCATATTAAGTTGTGCGGGATTAGAACCAAAAAGGTCAGTACTCTCATCGTACTCCTGAAGTCCGCTTACCTGCTGATACTGTCCGCCGGACTGTGCAGTCTTTTCATACAAAGTTTTGATGAGGTTGTTAGCAATATTTTCCGAAGTTCTCATATTGATAACTTCCAGCGTGGGTTTAGTATATGTTTTCATCTCAATAACCTCCTGTCAAATCAATGTTTTTCAACGTCAACAACATCGCTGTAAAAGTATTCGCCATTGCTACCTTCAACATAAACGCGTGCAACCCAATCGCCTTCTGTTAATTCAAGTACACCGGTCTGGTTAACGAGCTGAATTGCGAAAGAACCATCCGCACCTTTACCGAGAGCTGCGTAGGTTTTAACGCCGGGAGTTGTTGAAGAATATGTCAAATCACTTTCTGAATTGGTAGTGTTTGAAAGAATAACACCGTACTCACAATTCTCGGGCGCAGTAACCTTGGCAAAAACAGTAAGTTTTTCTACATCGTTTGCAACAAAACTACCTGTTGTAACAGCGGAGATTGACACATCAACAACAGTGTGGAGATTCATGTTAAAAGTAGCGCCATTTGTAAATTCTTCTGAATCAGTAAATGTAAATACATTTCCATGCTGAGTCATAGCAATTGCTGTGTCAGTATCATTTAAAGTAGCAGAACCAAATTCCAAATCGGCGTCTACTCCAAGTCCAAATGTATAGGTTGTTCCTTCTTCGTATGTAGGAAGATACAAAACAGTGTTAGCATCTTCATGATCATTAACTACAACATTGATCACACGTACATAACCTTCTTCGCTCAGAGGCTGCTCATAGAGTCCGGCACCCGGTGCATTAGAGCCTGACAATACTTCAACGCTTGAAATGGACTCCTTGGGACCTTGATATGTAAATATGGTTGGGGTGTTGCCATCTGATGTATACTGGTCAGCATAAACATAATCTTCTCCGTTTTTAGCAAGGAAAGAGATCATGGTGCCATTTGCAACCTCAGTTACAACAGTTGTTACTACCATATTATTTGCATCCAGGGTAGCACCCTCGTCATAAGTGGTAGTTGTTACAATATTGGCAGCAAAAACTGTGGTGCAAGAAGCCATCAGGAATAAAACCGCCAAAGCGCAAACTAATACTTTCTTCATTTTAAGTCCTCCTTAAAATATCTAAAAAAATTTTTAACATATTTAATAATTTATGCAACTTATAATACTGATTATATATAGTAGGCTTTGTCGCACAAATTTATTGCGGTAGATCGGTGGGTAACTGCTATGCATGTAATACCCGAGTTTCGGATGTTTGACATTACTTTCTGTTCAGTGTCCTCGTCGAGAGCACCGGTTGCTTCGTCAAGCAACAAAACATCCGCTTCATAATATAATGCTCTTGCGATTGCAAGTCGCTGAATCTGTCCGCCGGACAATCCACCGCCTTCTTCACCGAGTACGGTGTCAAACCCGTCGGGCAAAGAGAGGATAAAATCTTTTATACATGCAATCTCAGTACATTTGAGTAATTTGTCCATATCAGGTTCTTTTGTAAAACAGATGTTTTCTGCAATAGTTCCGGAAATCAGCATTGAATTTTGCGGAACATAAGCAAAAGCAGACCGTGTAGTTTCGTTCAGGTCAACCTCGCCTTTGTCAGTCACTGCATAAACTCTGCCTGACTGAGGATGCAAAACACCTGTTATAAGGCTGAGCAGGGTACTTTTGCCGATTCCCGATTCGCCGCACAGAGCGATTATCTCACCCCTGTTGACGGTAAGGCTGAAATCGTCAAGCACCTTTGAATCCTCGTAGGAAAAACTGATATTTTCTATATTAATACTTTCAAGCGAAGATAACTCTGTAACCTCTGCCTTGTCAGAAGGAATACCGTCAAACTCAGCCAGTCGCTCCATAGAAGCCGCCATTGAATAATATTGGGGCAACATAGATGACAGAGATTTAAACGGTGCAGTAATCTGACCGACCAGATCGGTTATTGCTATCAGCGTACCGAAAGACATTAACCCAAGTGAAAGACGATATGCACCCCATGCCAGAGCGATGTAATAACCGGATGTCATTGTTACAAAATAGAACAGGGTAGCCAGAATGCTTATCATGTTTCTTTTAACGGAAACATCGTATAACTTATTCTGGTACATTTCGCCGTGGGCAGTAAAACCGTCTTCTGCCCGGAAGCATTTCACAACAGACAGATTCCTTATAGACTCTTGCATAAAAGACCTCAGGAGCCCGTCGTATTGTCTTGCTTTTTTATGTAAAACCTTCATTCTTTTTCTGTATACCGTTGCTGCAAGTAAAATCACAGGACCAAGTATCAAACAAAAAAGAGCCATGGTTTTATCCAATGAATAAAGTGTAATAAAACCCAATACAATCTTTACTGCTATGGAAAGCAGGGTAGGGATTATATCAAACACAGCGCCGCAAATGATGGTGCAGTCGCCGTTGATTCTGTTAACAAGTTCACCGGAGTGGAACTTTGATATGTTAAGGTAGTCTTTGCGCAAAACAGTTTTAAAGATGCTGCTGCGCATATTTATCAAAGTTTTTCCGTAAGCAACGGTGTAGATTACGGAGTGGAGAATACTCAGTACCAACTGTACAAGTAATAAAACTGCAAGGGGGATAATTGGTTTTAATATATCTGAGCCCTGTACGGCAGTATCAACAACGTTTTTAGACAGCAGCGAGAATTTAACACCACAAGCCGAAGCAACAATGCCCAGTAAACAAAGCAGAATAATCAGCGGAATTTGTTTACGAATGAACGAATACAAACGGGCAAATGATTTTTTATCCATGAAAGCCCCTTTCTCAATAATCTTCTCAAGGGGAAGAGAGCAACCCATAACACGCCGAATAACCGGATGTTCTTTTCGCCTATACGCCTTTTGCCACGTTGAAACTCAACTGCTTTTGCAATCACAGCGTCCGGGGTAACGGTTTGATCAAAAATATACTGATTGTCGCCCACGGTAGTGAGAGAAGAATTAGTAATTTTGACAATCCGGTGTAGAGCGAAGCTGCCGTCAGTTCTTTTAAAAAGCACGACATCATATTTTTTAATATCGGTTGGCTTTTTTAATAAAACAGAATCAATCTCGCTGCGGAGCAGGGGCCACATACTGTTGCCCTTGACATCAAGCCTGACGTTTCCTCCGGCGGAGATAACCTCGTCAATAACGGGGACCATATCACCTATGGACTTGCGGTGAGTATTACTCATTGATGATAAGTCCGTGTTCCTTCAAGAGTGCTACAAATTCAGTAACATCAGCCATAGCGACATCAGTGTTAATGCCATACTCATTAACCAGAGCAACACAAAGATCATCTGCGGTTTTGTCGCTTTGCAACTGATTCCAAAGGAACGCACCGGATTCGTTGAGAGATATAACAGCACCGAAATCAAGATAATTTTCCCCGGTAGGGACTACTATGTAATCTCCGGCAATTTCCCGTATGGTAAAATCGTTTTTCAAGTGCATGTTACTTCTCCAATCAAAAAATCCCGTAATTATAAGTCTACACGTACATTATACTTTTTCTTTCGCCAAAAATCAAGGATGAATTTCACCGAAACAAATAATTGTGCAACATTAACAAAAAATATAGCAATATTTGTGATAATAGTACAAATGAAACGGTTGCTGTAAAACAGAAAAAGGGTATAATATTCTTGACCATTTGAATGCAAAATAGTATAATAATTTGTAGGATATGACAATAATATGAATAAAGTTTTGACCCTGTCGAAAGGTATGTAAAAATGGAAAAACACGAAAAAATACTTGGCTTTATGAAAAGCAACGAATATGTACCCTGTACGCTTAAAGAGATTGCGGTTTTGCTCTCTGTTCCTGAGGCGGATTTTCCGTTGTTTGTAAAAATAATGGAGGAACTTGAAGATAAGGGCGAAATAATCAAAACAAAAAAACGCCGTTATATGCTCACCGAAAAAGCGGGGCTTGTAAAAGGTATATATAGAGGAAATAAAAAAGGTTTTGGTTTTGTAATTCCCGATGATGGTGATGAGGATGTGTTTATCCCTGCATCTGTAAGCGGCGGAGCGATGAACGGCGATACTGTTCTTGTAAGTATCACTTCAAAGGTTAAGGACGATAAAAAGCGGGAGGGCGAGATAGTACGGGTTGTTGAACATCACAATAAAACAGTTGTGGGCAGATTTGACAGGGAGCGTAATTTTTCTTTTGTTATACCCGACGACACCAGATTGAGCAACGATATATTTATCCCCAAAAGCAAGACTCTCAATGCGAAAAACGGACATAAAGTAGTTGTGCAGATCACCGCCTGGGGAGACGGTAAGAGTAATCCCGAGGGCGAGGTAACAGAGATTCTCGGTTTCCCCTCGCAGACAGGTGTTGATGTGTTGTCTGTAATGAAGCAGTATGATTTAAGCAGCGATTTTCCCGATAATGTCACGGCAGAGGCACTGAGTGTAGCAAAAACTGTTACAGATTCCGATATGGTTGACAGACGGGATTTCCGTCAGGACACAATAATAACAATAGACGGTGCTGATGCCAGAGACCTTGACGATGCGGTAAGTATAAAGAAAACGGACAGCGGCTATACATTGGGGGTTCATATAGCGGATGTTACCCATTATGTGGCGGAAAACTCGCCCCTCGACCGCGAAGCCTACCGTCGCGGTACAAGTGTTTATTTTGCAGACAGAGTGGTTCCTATGTTGCCCGGGGAACTTTCAAATGGTATCTGCTCACTTAATCCCCGAGTTGACAGGCTTACTCTTTCTGTGACTATGGATATAGATTTTAACGGCAACGTAAAGGGCCATACTCTGGAAAAAGGTGTAATACGTACCTGTGAGAGAATGACCTATGACGATGTAAGCAGTATTATAGACGGTGACCCGGAACTTTGTAATAAGTATCGCCACATAAGGGAAGATATCCTTGCTATGGCGGAACTTTCCCGTATTCTTTACCGTAAACGCGCAGAGAGGGGAAGTATAAATTTTGATTTTCCGGAAGCCAAAATTGTTCTTGATGATAAGGGTAAACCCATAGACGTGTATAAGATGCAACATAATGTTGCTCACGGAATTATAGAGGAATTTATGATTTTGTGTAACGAAACGGTGGCACAGCAGTTTTATTGGATGGAAGCGCCTTTTATATACCGTATACACGAAAAGCCGTCGATAGATAAGATAAATGATTTCAATGAGTTTGTACGTAGTATGTCCCTGCAGATAAAAGGTAAGGAGAGTGTCCATCCGGGAGAGTTTTCCGATATGCTTAAAAAGATTAAGGACACTCCTTTGGAAAATATAGTTTCAAGAGTTATGCTGCGCACCTTTGCAAAGGCAAAATACAGTCAGAATAACGAGGGACACTTTGGCTTGGCATCGGGTTGCTACTGCCATTTCACATCACCTATCCGTCGTTATCCCGACCTTGCGATACACAGGATAATAAAGGAATATATCTCATCCCAACCCGACGGAGAGAGAATCGGTAAACTCAACGGGTTTGTAAGTGCTGCTGCCGCCCATTCCAGTGAAGCGGAGGTCAATGCCCAGGAAGCGGAGCGCGAGGTGGAGGACCTCAAAAAAGCACAGTATATGCTTGATAAAATAGGCGAAAGATATACGGGTATAATATCATCAGTTACGAACTTTGGCTTTTTTGTAGAACTGGATAATACTATCGAGGGCCTTGTCCGTGTGTCGGAACTTAAAGATGATTATTATGAATATCTTGAAAAAGAGATGACGCTGATAGGTGAGCATACGGGAAAAACATATAAAATAGGTGATGAGGTTACGATAGAGGTTTCCGCAGTAAATACCGCCTTGCGGGAAATAGATTTTGTACTGTCAGCGGATTGAAAAAAGCGACAAGAGAGGATGCCCTTCCTTGTCGCTTTTTTGATTGTTTAATATGTATTTAAAACTGTCCGTTATATTCTTGAATAAAGTTCATTCAGCCGCCGGAATTTTGCCTTGTCAATGCTGTCGAGTTGTTCTTTGGTAATTCTGTATCCCCAGTTGCCTTCGGCTTTGCCGGGGGTGTTTAACCGTGTGTCGGAGCCGTATCCCAGCAAATCCTGAATCGGCATAATAACCAGCCCCGCGTGTGATGCAAACATAGTGCGGATTATGGCATCACATCCGCTTTCCCAGTTAGTACTTTGATGACCGCAATATTTAAGCATATATCGCCGTGTTCCTTCGTCAAGTTCCCAAAGGTACCCGAGTAAGGTGTTGTTGTCGTGAGTCCCTGTATAGGCAATACAGTGATTGTTATAGTTGTGCGGCAGATGGGGGGAGTTTTTGTCGCCTACAAAAGCAAACTGAAAAACCCTCATACCGGGGAATCCGCTTTCCTTCACAAGCCTTACCACATCTTCGGTTATAAATCCCAGATCCTCTGCAATAATCAGTGTATCTTTGCAACTTTCTTTGATAGCATCAATCAACTTTAATCCGGGGCCTTTGGACATGGAGCCTTCCTTGGCGGTTTCAGCCTGTGCGGGAACCTCCCAAAAGGATTCAATTGCCCTGAAATGGTCTATTCGGATTCCGTCAAACATCTTTGCCATAAAGGCGATTCTGTCCCTCCACCAACGAAAGTTTTCTTTTTCCATAGCCTTCCAGTCATATATGGGATTTCCCCAAAGTTGACCGTCTGCGGCAAAATAATCGGGTGGAACTCCTGCTACGGAAACAGGCATATTTTTCTCATCAAGTTTAAAAAGATGTTTGTCTGCCCAGACATCGCTGCTGTCTAAATCAACATAAATAGGAACATCTCCGATTATCTGAATACCCTTTTCGTTTGCATATTTTTTAATTTCCGACCATTGTGTAAAGAACTCGTACTGGATAAACTTCCACATAAAGAAGTCCCCGTCGTCGTAGTTTTCACTTTCCCATTCTTGCCAGGTTTTACCGTTGTTTGAGGTTTTTATTGCCATAAATCTGCAAAAATTTTCAATATAAGGATTTTGTGAGATAAAAGCCTCAATTTTCTCTATATCAGCAACTCTGCCTGATGCAATTTTCAAAATAGCCAATCTTTCGTTATACAACCGTTCGTATTCGCATACATAAGGAGTAGATTGCTTTTGGCTGCTAATCTCTTTATCTGTCAATAAGCCCTTTTTGTAAAGGCTTTCCAGACTGATAAAATATGGATTTCCCGCAAAAGCAGAGGGTGATTTGTATGGGGAATTGCACTCGTCGGAAGGGCAGAAGGGTAACACCTGCCAATAGGAATACCCGCAATCGGCCAAAAAGTCTATAAAATATCTGGCTTCGCTGCCAAACCCGCCTATGGAATAATCGCCAAAAAGTGAAGAAATATGCATAAGTACGCCGCTTTTTCTGTTCAAAACGCCGTCACCTCCGATTAGAAAAAGTCAAATATAAAGAAATTATATCATTGTTGTACAAAAATTTCAATGGTAATATAGATAAAATATAGATAACTCCTTGCTTTACTTGACATAGACGCAGTGGCAATGTATAATATAATAAGTATATAATTTTCAATCGTATATACATGTTTTAAAGGAGCGAATTCTTCATGAAAAAAGTATCCTGTAATGATTTAAACTCTATGCTTGGCGAATTTGCTGCGGGAACCAGTTCTAATGCCTATGAATTTATGGGTTGTCATAAAGTCAGAGATGGGTTTGTTTTCAGAGTTTGGGCACCGAATGCAGCCGGTGTTTGCGTAGTTGGAACATTCAATAATTGGGATATCAACGCATGTCCTATGCACAGTATCGGATACGGCGTGTGGGAAGCAACAGTTAAGAATGCCGGAATTTATGATGAATATAAATATTATATCAACAAGCAGGACGGAGGGTTCGTTTATAAGAGCGACCCTTACGCTTTTCATACTTGCACCCGCCCGGAGAATTCCTCTAAGGTTTATGATATAGACGGTTTTAAGTGGACGGATAATCTGTACCGCAAAGCAAAGGCAAAGGTGGAAATCACCAAACAGCCGATGAATATATATGAAGTTCATCTTGGTTCATGGATGCAGCACGAGGATGGTAATTTTCTGTCCTATACCGATGCGGCACAAAAACTTGTAAAGTATGTCAAGGATATGAACTATACCCATGTGGAACTATTGCCCGTGAGTGAGTATCCGTTTGATCCGTCCTGGGGATATCAGGTTACCGGTTATTACGCACCCACATCGCGGTATGGTACACCAAAGGATTTTATGAAATTCGTAGATATACTTCACGGGGCAGGTATAGGCGTTATATTGGATTGGGTTGGTGCCCATTTTCCCAAGGATGAGAACGGCCTTTATGAGTTCGACGGAAGTTGCCTGTACGAATCTGCGGACCCTTTGCGTAACGAACATCCTGATTGGAAAACGAGGATATTTGATTATTCAAGATACGAAGTCAAATCATTTTTAATATCAAATGTGGTTTACTGGCTGGATAAATACCATATAGACGGCATTAGGGTAGATGCGGTGGCGTCTATGCTGTACTTGGATTACGGCAGAAAAGACGGCCAGTGGCGTCCCAACCGGTATGGCGGCAATTATAATCTGGACGCTATTGATTTTTTGAGGGCCATGAACAGTGCAGCCTTTGCATTTGATCCGTCGGTTATAATGGTGGCAGAGGAATCCACGGCGTTTCCGATGGTTACTAAACCCGGCTACGACGGCGGATTGGGATTTAACTTCAAGTGGAATATGGGTTGGATGAATGACCTTTTGGGTTATATGTCGTCAGACCCCCTTTTCAGGAAGGGACGGCATAATGATCTGACCTTCTCTATGACGTATGCATTTTCGGAAAATTATATATTGCCGTTATCCCATGACGAGGTTGTTCATGGCAAATGCTCTATGATAGGCAAGATGCCCGGAAGTTACGAGGATAAATTTGCTAACCTGAGAGCGTTTTATGCATATATGATGGCGCATCCCGGCAAGAAACTTAACTTTATGGGTAATGAGTTTGCTCAGTTTATAGAGTGGAATTATAAAAATCCGCTTGAATGGTTTATGCTGGAATATGATAAGCACAAAAAAATGCAGAAGTTTGTAAAAGATTTAAACGGTTTTTATATTGATAATAAACCGTTGTGGGAAAATGATTCTGATTGGCAGGGCTTCCAGTGGATTGCCCATGACGATCGTGATCAAAGTGTTATATCCTTTATACGCCGTGATTGCTCGGGTAATGAAGTGGTTGTTGTATGTAACTTCTGTCCCGTGGAGAGGAAAGGATATAGAATCGGCGTTCCCAAAGGCGGCGAGTACCGACCGGTGTTGTCAAGTGACAGTGCCAGATACGGCGGTTCGGGCACACGCCTCAGGAAGGTTAAAACAAAAGACATTGAAATGCACGGATTTGATAAATCAATTTCTATTACGCTACCACCGCTTTCAACTGTATATTACGTTAATGAATAATATATAAAAATGGGGGGATGTCTTATGTTAGACAGACGAAAAGAATGTATTGCAATGTTACTTGCGGGAGGACAGGGAAGCCGACTGTTGGTTTTAACGCACAAAACAGCCAAACCTGCCGTACCCTTTGGCGGTAAGTATCGTATTATCGATTTTCCGCTTTCTAACTGTGTAAATTCAGGTATTGACACAGTAGGTATTTTAACCCAGTATCAGCCGTTAGAACTTAATAATTATATAGGTAACGGTCAACCATGGGGA
>SVKG01000018.1 GCA_015068565.1 Oscillospiraceae bacterium
CGAGGCAACAAGAAAAAAATATATGGACAAAAGCCATAACACAATATACAAAGATTGAGGCATAAAAAAACACCAGAGTTTCCTCTGGTGTTTTTTCTCGGAGTGACAAGACTTGAACTTGCGGCCCCTAGACCCCCAGTCTAGTGCGCTACCAACTGCGCCACACCCCGATAACGAAATCCATTATAACACGGATTTTTACAAAATGCAAGTACTTTTTTGAAAAAAATATTTTTTAAAAAACTGTTGACAAGGAGAAACCCCTATGATATAATCACAAGGTAAATTAAGTAGAAGTCCGCTTCTCACCTTACGGTTTAAAGGTATCGGTAAGGTTAATACTTATTGTATTTTCATGATAAGTGGGCGGAGTGTTTTCGCTCACTTTTTTTGCGGACAATTTTTAGGAGGTGCTTTATTATCAGTAACAAGGAATTAGCGCTTAACGAGCAGATTAAAGCCAAACAGGTACGCTTGGTCAATACCGACGGATCACAACTTGGTATTGTGTCTATTGCAGATGCCCTTGCAAAAGCGGCAGATGCGGGTGTGGATTTGGTTGAGATTGCTCCTCAGGCACAGCCGCCTGTGTGTAAGATTATGGACTACGGTAAGTATAAGTTTGAACTTGCCAAGCGCGACAAGGAAGCGAAGAAGAACCAGAAAGTAGTCAGCATTAAGGAAATCCGAGTTTCTCCGTCGATTGACGTTCATGATTTTGACACAAAGGTTAATCACATTATCAAATTCCTTAAATCCGGTGATAAAGTAAAAATTACCGTAAGATTCAGAGGGCGTGAGATGCATCACACATCGCTTGGTAAGGATTTGCTTGACAAATTCACGGCAGCGATAGGCGAGGCAGGTAACGTTGAGAAGAATCCGAAACTTGAAGGCAGAAATATGTTTATGGTAGTATCGCCTAAATAAACACAAATACTTAAAATAAAAATTGGAAGGGGAATATTAAATGCCTAAGTTAAAAGCACATAAAGCAAGTGCGAAAAGATTTAAAGTAACAAAGAGCGGTAAAGTAAAACGTGCTCAGGCTTACAGAAGCCACATTCTTAACAAGAAGACAACAAAGAGAAAAAGAGCTCTCAGAAAGTCAGCGTATGCATCACCTGCAAACGAGGCTACAATCAAGAGAATGATTTTGAAATAAGGAACGGAGGGTTAAGATACCATGGCAAGAGTAAAAGGCGCATTGGCGACAAGAAAAAGACGTAAAAGAGTTTTAAAACTCGCTAAGGGATACAGAGGTGCAAAGAGCAAACAGTTCAGAACAGCCAAACAGGCAGTTATGAAGTCATTGGTTTATGCATACATCGGCAGAAAGCAGAGAAAGAGAGATTTCAGAAGACTCTGGATTACCAGAATCAGTGCTGCTGCAAAGATGAACGGCATTAACTACTCACAGTTCATGAACGGTCTCAAAAAAGCAGGTATCAATATGAACCGTAAGATGCTTTCTGAGATTGCAATTGCTGATCCTGCGGCTTTCACAGCACTTGTTGAGAAAGCAAAGGCTGCATTATAATTTTAGGATAATATCAAACCAAAAGCACTGTATTTCTTAGCAAATATGGTGCTTTGTTTGCAAATACACAAATATTGTCAAAAAGGATAATAAAATGTATATAGACAGCACTTCAAACAAAATAGTCAAGCATACAAAAAAACTTTTTGAAAGAAGCGGCAGAAAAGAATACGGACAGTTCATAATAGAGGGCAGACGTCTTGTCAGCGACGCTATATCGGCGGGAGCGGATATTGAGTATGTGATTACAGAGCAGGGAGTGGACTTTCCTGTAACGGGAATTTCTTGTTACGAACTTTCGGCAAAGGCGTTTTCTTCGCTTAAAACCACTGTTAATTCCCAGGGGATACTTGGGGTGGTTAATATGGGAGAGGATAAGGAATTTGTGATACCGGATGAGGGTAGATGCTTTTATATATACTTAGACGGTATTTCTGATCCTGGCAATATGGGCACAATAATACGTACCGGTGATGCCTGTGGTGCTGATGGTGTAATCCTTTCTAAGAACTGTGTTGATGTGTATAACCCCAAGGTGGTCCGTTCAACTATGTCGGGGATTTTTAATATCCCTCTTTATTTTGACGACGAAGACCGTAGCCTTGTAAGAAAGATGCAGGAAAAGGGAATAAGCATAATTTCCGGAAGTTTAGACGGGCAAAAGTCCGTTTACGATGTGGATTTTAAAGGCAGATGCGCAGTTGTAATAGGTAACGAAGCCAACGGCATTACTGAGCAGATGCTGTCGATGAGTGATGAACTTATAAAGATTCCGATACTTGGCAAAGCAGAATCTCTCAATGCGGCTGTTGCGTGTGCGGTTATATCGTACGAGGCACTGCGGCAGAACTTATAAACGGAGGTGCAGATGTGGAAGATTTTATGTCATTATTAACTGATAATTTCAGGATGCTGCATTTATGGGATATTATTGATATTCTGATTGTTGCATACGTTGTTTACAAGGGCATAAAACTTGTTATCGAAACAAGGGCGTTCCAACTTATTAGAGGTATAGTTATTCTTTTGGTAGCCACTCAACTTTCAGGGTGGTTGCAACTTAATTCTGTCAATTACATACTTGTTAATGTAATGCAGGTGGGAATGATAGCGCTTTTGATAGTGTTTCAGCCGGAACTTCGCCGTACTCTTGAAAAGGTGGGCAGAAGTAAAATCGGCAGTATATTTTCGCCGGTGGATTATGATATTGAGAGAGTTGTCGGGCAGGTTTGTGAGGCTTCGGCATATATGTCGGAATCCCGCATAGGAGCGTTGATGGTTATTGAAAAGGAAACCAAACTGTCAGACGTAGGTAAGACGGGAACAGTTATAAACGCCGATGTTTCCGCGGAATTGCTTGTAAATATATTTATACCCAAAACACCCTTGCACGATGGTGCTGTAATTATCGGTGATAACAAGATTAAATCTGCCGCATGTATACTCCCGCTTACCGAACAGAATAATATTAGCAGAGAACTCGGCACAAGACACAGAGCGGCAATCGGCATGAGCGAAAATGCAGATTGTGTAGTGGTTGTTGTTTCAGAGGAGACGGGCAGAATTTCCATGGCTAAAAACGGCTTTTTAACAAGGAATCTCAGCCGTGATTCCCTTGCTAAGGAATTAAAGAAAGCCTTTAAAGACACACGCACCGCAGATGTGTCCTCTGCAAAGCAGAAAATTAAAAACTGGACGGTGAAGAAAAAATGAAATTTTATAAAACAGACTGGTTTTTAAAAATATCTTCACTTGTTATAGCAATAATCCTTTGGTTTTATGTTGTATATCAGGAAAATCCTGTTTACAGCACCTGGATTACAAATGTTCCCGTTGCAATGCATAATGTTTCGGCGGATTTTGAGAGCGGTAAACTTGTTCTTATGAATGGCAATAACGAAACTGTTGATATAAAAATCAACGGCAGAAGACGCCTTATTTCCACTGTAACGGACAGGGCGGCAAACAATGTTTATGTGGATATGAAAAATGTTACCGAACCCGGAACATATAATTTGCCCATCAATGCAAATTTCGGTATTGACGGGGTAGAGGTATTGCAGATAAAGCCCGATAAGTGTACTGTGGTTGTATCGAGAGTTGTTACAGAGGAGAGAGAAATAACCGTAAAAACCAAGAACGATGTTCAGGAAGGTTTTGCGGCAGGTAACATTTCGATTTCCCCTGTGAGTGTTAAACTCACCGGACCGGAGAATTTAATTGATACTGTTGCAGAATGCAGTATCACGGTAGACCTTGCAGGTGTGGTGGAGGATATCAGAGGTTCGTATAAAATAAAGTTTTATGATGCAAAAGGCAGCGAGATAACCGATACCTCAATAACGAAAAACATTGAATATGCAGATGTGTACTGCCCTGTGTATGCGGCAATTCAGGTGCCGGTTGTTCCGACTTTGAGCAGCGGAAAAAACGCTTCGGGCAAAGATGTTACTGCGGTGTGTGTACCCGCAGAGATAACCGTCAAAGGACGTCATGAGTCCCTTGAGGGTATAAAACAGGTAGCAACAGAGGTTATTGATGTTTCCAATGTGGAAGTGAAAACGGAAACACAGGTGGATTTAGATCTCCCCGAAGGGGAATTTTTTACAGATATAAAAAGTGTTAAAGTCACACTTACAGTAGCCGAATAACAATACGGAAAACACAGCCGCTAAAAGCACACGGGAGTTGAACCCCGTGTGCTTAGTTTGTGAGAAAGAAGGATATACGTTGAATGCAATAAAAGGCACTTTTTCGGATAAGACATTTATAAAAACGGCGTTAGCGTTGATATTTCCCATCGCAATACAGAATCTTCTTATGTCGGGAGTCAATTTTCTTGATAATATTATGATTGGCAGACTCGGTGAGGAAGCAATTGCGTCTGTTTCGTTGGCGAATCAGTATTTTTTTGTTGTCAACCTGATTGTTTTCGGGGTATGCAGCGGAACGGGAGTGTTTATATCCCAGTTCTGGGGTAAAGGCGACACCTTAAATATCCGCAGAGTTTTAGGTATAAATATACTTCTGGGCAGTGCAGTGTCACTGCTGTTTACACTGGGCGGAGTTTTTGCTCCGCGTGGTATAATGAGGATGTTTACTCCCGAGTCGGAGGTTATCTCTCTTGGCGCCGAATACCTGAGTATAGTGGTAATAAGTTATGTTCCGACATCGGTTTCTATGGCGTTGCAGATAGGAATCAAAGGAACAGCCCGTACCAGAATACCCTTGTTGATGTCGCTTATAACTTTGTGTATAAACGGCGTTTTAAACTACATATTCATATTCGGCAAATTCGGTTTTCCCGCTATGGGCGTGGCTGGTGCAGCATTGGCTACCACTGTCAGCCGTTTTGCGGAGATGATACTTACAATAGTACTTATAAAAATATACGCTCCCGAGATACTTTTCCGTCCGTCAGACCTTAAAGGTATAACAAAAACATTTATCCGCCGTTTTTCCGTAACGGTGGTACCGGTTGTAGTAAACGAGTCACTGTGGGGATTGGGGACATGCCTTTATTCCTTCGTTTACGGCAGAATGGGTACAGACACCGTGGCGGCGGTAAGTATTGCAGCAACCGTTGACAGACTGGTAAATATATTTATGTTCGGAATGGGCAACGCGGCAATGGTTATGATAGGAAGCGAAGTAGGAGCGGGTAATCTTGTAACAGGCAAAAAATATGCGGAAGAGTTTTCTGTTATGTCGTGGCTCCTTGGCGGTATAATGACAGTTGTCATAGTTTGTATATCGCCTTTTGTCCTTAAAATATTCAATGTAGAGGAAGCAGTGCGGACCACGGCGTTTTTAGTTCTTGTTGATATAGCAATTATGGCGGCGTTGCAGAGTTATAACCACACAAATATAGTGGGTACATTGCGTAGCGGCGGAGACACACGCTTCTGCCTTGTTATAGACCTTATGGGTGTGTGGCTTATATCGTTGCCGTTACTTGCGATATGCGGTCTTTTATTTAAACTGCCGATAGAATACACCTACTTTACCCTGATTGCGGAGCAACTTGTAAAGGCAGTGCTGATTTTTTCGAGGTTGAAAAGCGGCAGATGGATAAGCAATCTGGTAAGGGACCTTTAATTTTAAACTATTGACTTTATATTAAAAATGATGTAATCTGTACCTGTATTAACAGATGCATTTCAGAGAGGCTATTGATTATGAATATTATCATTGTCGGTTGCGGCAAAGTAGGTCAGAAACTTGCCGAAAAAATAAGTTCAGAGCAGGATAATAATGTAACGGTTATTGATGTAAACAGTTCTGCTGTAAAAGAAACAACCAACGCGTACGATGTTATGGGATATGTGGGGATTGTGTTGTAGTCGATACTCTTATTGGTGCCGGTGTAAAGGATACAGATATTCTTATTGCGGTAACAGGCTCTGACGAAATCAATATGTTGACTTGCCTGATTGCCAAAAAGTTAGGTAATTGCCAGACCATAGCCCGTGTAAGGAAACCGGAGTACAGCACAGGCATCAAACTTGTAAAAGACGATCTTGGACTTGCTATGCTTATTAACCCCAGCCAGATTGCGGCAAACGAGATTGCCCGTCTGCTGCGTTTTCCGTCGGCGGTGCAGATAGATACCTTTGCCAAGGGCAGGGTAGAAATATTGAAGTTCAAAATTCCTGCCAACTCTGTGCTTGATAATTATAAAATATCGTCTATCCAGTCAGACCTCAACTGTGACATTCTGGTTTGCGGTGTAGAGCGTGGAGATGAGGTTGTTATCCCGGGCGGTGATTTTGTTCTTAAAGAGGGCGACTTTGTAAGTATTGTTGCGGCGCCTAAAAAGGGCAGTGAGTTTTTCCGCAAGATAGGTATTAAAACCAACCGTGTTAAAGACACCATAATTGTAGGCGGGGGAGATATAGCGTATTATCTTGCCGCCCGTCTTTTGCAGACGGGAATCAAGGTAAAGATTATAGAAAAGAACCCCGAAAAATGTGAGCATCTCTGTCAGATGTTGCCCAAGGCGGAGATAGTATGCGGTGACGGTACTGATAATAAACTTCTGCTGGAAGAGGGCATAGCGTATGCCGAATCTTTGGTTTCTTTAATCAATGTTGATGAAGAGAATATACTTTTGTCTTTGTTTGCCAAGAGCCAGACGGAGAACTGTAAGATTATCACAAAGATAAACAGGATTGCCTATGATGAGGTAATAAGTAAACTGGATTTAGACACAATAATATACCCCAAGAGCACTACGGCGGAGTATATAGTAAGGTTTGTCCGTGCGAAAAAGAATTCACTGAGCAGTAATATAGAAACGATGCACCTGATTTTAGACGGCAAGGCAGAGGCGCTTGAATTCCGTATGGACGAGAAGTCCCCGATTTTAAATACACCCATTGAAAAACTGAATATTAAAAAGAATGTGTTGATTGCGTGTATCAACCATAACGGAGAGATATTGACTCCCCGCGGAAACAGTGTGGTGGAAAAAGGAGATACAGTTATAGTGGTTACCACAATAACTGGGATGAATGATATTAACGATATTCTGCAATAAGAGGTTAACTCCCTATGAATTACCGTATAATTCTCTATACCCTGGGATGGGTATTAAATATTGAAGCAGTGTGTATGCTGGTGCCTCTTGCCGGTGCAGTTGTATTTGGAGAGGCGTATATTCCGGTATATATCCTGTGCGCTATTATATGTTTGGCGTTTGGTGTGCCCCTTACGTTAAAATCGCCAAAAAACACGGGTATGTATGCCCGGGAAGGTCTTGTAACCGTATCATTGAGTTGGATAGTTATAAGTATATTTGGCGCTTTGCCTTTTGTGATTACAGGATACATACCAAATTTTATTGACGCCCTTTTTGAAACGGTTTCAGGCTTTACCACAACGGGAGCCACCGTTCTTTCTGATATTGAAGCATTACCCAAAAGTCTGCTTTTGTGGCGTAGTTTTACCCACTGGATAGGCGGTATGGGTGTGCTTGTTTTTCTTGTGGCGATATTGCCCCTTTGCGGCGGCAAGAATATGCATCTTCTCCGTGCGGAAAGTACGGGTCCCTCGGTAAGTAAACTCGTACCCAAGGTAGGTTCGAGTGCCAAAATCCTTTATGGTATATACACTTTTCTTACTGTGCTTCAAGTTGTACTCCTTGTTGCGGGTAAAATGCCGTTTTTTGAGGCGCTGACAACGGCTTTCGGTACAGCGGGTACAGGAGGCTTCGCAGTTAAAAACAGCAGTATAGCGGAATATTCTCCCTATATTCAGAATGTGGTTTCCGTGTTTATGATTATCTTCGGTATAGACTTCACGGTTTACTATCTTATACTGATGCGCAAGTTTAAAGAAGCCTTTTCCTCGGAGGAGGCAAGAGTATATCTGGCAATCATAGCGGTATCCACAGTTGTTGTAGCATTTAACTGTTATGGTATGTACAGCAGTGTGGGAGAAAATCTTACCCATAGCCTGTTTCAGGTTTCGTCTGTTATAACCACTACCGGATTTACGACAAAGGATTTTGATAAGTGGCCTCAACTTTCCACCACGATTTTAACAATGATTATGTTTGTGGGTGCGTGTGCCGGCAGTACCGGCGGCGGTATGAAGGTGTCAAGAATACTTATTCTTGTGAAAAGTATGTTTAAAGAGATCCGCGATGCTATCCGCCCCAACAGTATTCATAAAATCAAATTTTCAGGCCGTACCGTGGAGCCGGAGGTTATAAAGACCGTCAACGGCTATGCAGCGGCGTATGTTGCGGTATTTGCCGTTTCCCTGTTGCTTGTAAGTCTTGATAATTTTAATTTCACAACCAACTTCACGGCAGTGGCGGCAACAATAAATAACGTAGGTCCCGGTCTTGCGGGAGTAGGTCCTGCTTCCAATTTTGCGGGGTACGGAACGCTGTCCACCCTTGTGCTTATATTCGATATGCTAGTCGGCAGACTCGAAGTATTCCCTATGCTGGTACTTCTGTCAGCCCATACATGGCACAAATAAAATTGATTTAATAAAAAAAGAGGAATTTCATCTGAAATTCCTCTTTTTGTTTTGTGATAATTATTTTACAACGATGTTTACGAGTTTGCCTTTTACAAGGATAGTTTTGAGAATCTGTTTGCCCTCTGTGGCTTCCAGGATTTTTTCGTTTGCAAGAGCGGCAGTTTTGATTTCGTCCTCATCAGCAGATGCAGAAATCACCATTTTGTCTTTAACCTTGCCGTTTATCTGCAATACAATCTCAATCTCGTCTTTAACAAGTGCGTCGGCGTCGTAAGATACCCAACTCTGCTCGTGAACACTTTCCTCACCGCCGAGCATCTGCCACATTTCCTCGGCAACATGGGGGATAAAGGGCGCGAGCATAATAACCAGTTTTTCCATACACTCGTTTACAAGCGCGGTATTGTTGCCGTTATAAGCATACATAGCATTTACAAGTTCCATAATGCTTGAAATTGCAGTATTGAAATTAAATCTGATTTCTATGTCGTCGGTTGCCTTTTTAACTGTGTTGTTGAGAGCAAAACGCAGGGCCTTGTCGTCAGCGGTAAGGGCGGATACGTCGTATTTGCATCCCGCTTTGAAGTTGTCCTTGTTGTCGTCGATAAATCTGAATACGCGGTTTATAAATCTGTGAGAACCTTCAACCGCAGTATCGCTCCATTCAAGGTCGCGTTCAGGCGGAGCGGCAAAGAGTATGAAAAGTCTTGCTGTGTCTGCGCCGTACTTTTCAATAATAACGTCAGGGCTAACTACGTTGCCTAATGATTTACTCATTTTAGCGCCGTCTTTTAATACCATACCCTGTGTGAGCAGGTTTTCAAAAGGCTCGTCACAAGATACATATCCAAGGTCGTGGAGTACCTTTGTAAAGAATCTTGCATAGAGCAAGTGGAGAATAGCGTGTTCAACACCACCGATGTACTGGTCAACATTCATCCAGTAGTCAGCCGCATCTTTTGAGAAAGGCTCCTTATCGTTTTTCGGGTCGCAGTAGCGCAGGAAATACCAGGATGAACATACAAAGGTATCCATTGTATCAGTTTCTCTGTGTCCCATTTTTCCGCAGACGGGGCAGGGAGCGGCAACAAATGATTCCGAAGTTTTAAGGGGTGATTCACCCTGACCGGTAAACTTAACATCCTCGGGCAAAATAACGGGGAGGTCTTTTTCCGGAACGGGCACCGCACCACAGTCAGGACAGTAGATAATCGGGATAGGAGCACCCCAGTATCTCTGACGTGAAATCAGCCAGTCTCTCAGGCGGAAATTAACTTTCCTCTCGCCCATGCCGTTTGATTGAATAAACTCTATAATTTCGGGGAGAGCATCTTTGTTTGACATTCCGTTGAATTTTCCCGAATTTATCATTGTGCCCTCGGCTTCAAAAGCGGCTTCAAGGGTAGAACCGTCAATATCACTGCCGTCGGGGGAGATAACCGCCTCGATGGGGAGGTTGTATTTTTTTGCAAAGTCAAAGTCCCTCTGGTCGTGAGCAGGAACAGCCATAACCACACCTGTGCCGTAGTCCAAGAGAACGTAGTTTGCGAGGTAGAGGGGAATCTTTCTGCCGTTTAAGGGGTTTATAACGTATTTACCGGTGAACACACCTTCTTTTTCAGTATCGGTAGCCACGCGGGTGATTTCGTTTAAGAACTGCATTTTCTTGATAAATTCCTTGCATTCCGCCTCGGTTTCACTGCCTTCTATAAGTTTGGGAACGATAGGATGTTCAGGGGCAATTACCATATATGTAACGCCGTATATAGTGTCCGGACGGGTGGTGTATACAGTAAGAGTTTCGTCAGAGCCGTCTACTTTGAAATTAACCTCCGCACCGGTACTTTTGCCAATCCAGTTGGTCTGCATGGTACGAACCTTTTCGGGCCAGCCTTTAAGACGATCGATGTCTGCAAGGAGTCTGTCGGCGTAATCGGTGATTTTAAAGAACCACTGTTCAAGGTCTTTTTTACCAACTTCGGCCTTACATCTTTCGCACTGACCGCCTACAACCTGTTCGTTTGCAAGAACAGTCTGGCAAGAGGGACACCAGTTAACGAAAGATTTTTTCTTGTATGCAAGATTGTTTTTAAAAAATTGTAAAAACATCCACTGTGTCCACTTGTAGTAGTCCCTGTGGCAGGTGGCAATCTCTCTGTCCCAGTCATAACTGATTCCCATAGATTTTAACTGTTCTCTCATACTTTCGATGTTTGACCATGTCCAGTCGTTGGGGGGAATGTTGTTTTTGATTGCCGCGTTTTCAGCGGGGAGACCGAAAGAGTCCCAACCCATGGGGTGAAGCACATTAAAGCCGTTCATCTTTTTAAAACGTGCAACAACGTCACCTATGGAGTAGTTGCGAACGTGACCCATGTGCAGTTTGCCTGACGGGTAGGGGAACATCTCCAATGTATAATATTTCGGTTTATCGTTAGGTTCGGATTTAAAGGATTTGGAATCCTCCCAGGTTTTTTGCCATTTGTTTTCAATGGCGGAAAAGTCGTATTTCATAGCGGACACCTCTTTTAATCAGTTAAATTTTCAACATTTATTTGTTCAGCGTCTGACCACAGACGTTCTATTGAATAAAACTCACGGGAACTCTCGTTAAATATATGCACAATCACATCGCCGTAATCAAGGAGCACCCAACCGGGGTTTCCCACGCCCTGCCTTGAAGCAGGATAAACTCCTATCTCGGAAAGTTTTTCGTCTATTTCTTCGTATATGGCGTTAACGTGAGGCGCCGATGTACCTGAACAGATAACAAAATAATCGCATAGCGTGGTAAGTGGTTCCACGTGCAGAACACTTATATCAATTGCTTTTCTGTCATCAGCAGCATTAACAGCCTTCTTCATCAATTCAAAAGAATTCATACTGTACTCCTTTGGATATTATTTTTTAAAGGTTTTTGCCAGGTCACTTCCGGCAATAACGGTAACTTTGGTGCCGTTGCCTTTTTTGGGGTTTATCTTAAACTGTGAAAGACCTATGGCATCTGCGATTTTACTGCCGCTGCCGTCGTCTTTTTTTGCAATCACGATGGACTTGGAATACTGAACGTTGCAGGAATCCACCTTCTTGACGTTGTAACCGTACTGCTCAATTTCTTGTGTCAGAGCATCCATATCCACTGTGCCTTTTGAGCCGTCTACAATGTCAACGGTTAAAAATCTGTTTGAGAACTTTTCCTCGTGAACCACATCTTCTGTTATCTCGATGTTTTCGCTGTCGTTGCCGATGAGTTCATCGCGTATTTCAATTTCCTCTTTGCTTATTTCCTCTCTGTCGGGAGTAAAAAACTCTTCAACCATCTGCTTTGTTTTGATAGTGTCGCAGATGTAGTACCATCCGTTGTATTGATAGGAGTTAACTCCGGGCAAAGTCATAATGTTGATATTGTCAAATCCTATTTTAAGGGCAGAAGTGCCGTGTTTTATAATCTCGCTGGTGGTAAAGTTTGTAGAAGCATTTTCCGTAACAATAGAAGCCAACTTGGGTATTCGCATAACATTTTTAAGACTTATCAACTGGTCTATTGCTGTATAAATAAATTTCTGTTGTAATTCCTCTCTCGACATTCCAAGCAAAGTCTGAATATCTGTGTGGTCGTTAGTCTGGCGGAAACGAACTAACTGTTCTGCCTTTTTGCCATTGAGAGTCTGTAACCCTTTTTTAAGGTCAATGTTTAAATCCTGATACGGGTCGTTGTATTGAAGATCAGCAGGTACTTCAAATTCCACACCGCCTATTGCGTCAACAAGTTCCCTGAACCCCTTAAAGTTAACAAGTACATACTTGTCAACCTCAACGCCGTCAAGGATGTATTCCACTTCTTTAAAAAGTTGGTCTTCCTTGTTGTAGCCGTATGCGGAGTTGATTTTTTTGTCCACGTGGTTTATAGAAACATACGTATCACGGGGAATCTGTACCATATTGATTGTGTTGTCAATAAGATTCATCTGAGCAAAAATAAGAACGTCAGTTCTGTAACCGTCTTTGTCAACACCGCAAAGCAGAGCATTGACGTAGGCTTTTTGCATATCATCGGAAAGCCCGTCACCGCCGAACATTTTTATCCCCAACCAAATACCGCCAAGGATAACAGAGGCAAGTATGGTAAATAAAATTGTAAAAGCTAGTGTGGTACGTATGTAGATTTTAGTTTTTCTTGACATTTTGACACCTCGCCCGTTCCACATAAAAATTCCTTGTATTTATAGTGTTAGTATGGAGCAGAGTACCTTTTTTTAATACACATTTTATAGTGTTGTCCAGTTGGATAATAAGAGCCGCGTCAATGTCTTTATACACAACAGCGCGTACATCGTCAACCCAGCGGGAAGTCCTTGAAGGTTCGATACAGTCTGCAATAAAAATTATTTTTGTAAGTATCGGCATATCTGGTTTGCCCACGGTATGATAAAAAACCGCATCATAAATCTCGTCATCATCAATGCCGTATTCGTCTTTCAAAATACAAGCACCGGCGATGGGGTGGAGTAATCCCACCTCGTTTTTTGTTACAGAATCAAGAACAACGCCGTATTTGTCGCAAATGCTGTAAAGTTCGTCGGTTGAATAATTCTTTGCACAGTCGTGCAAAAGCCCCGCAATCCGAGACTTTTCTACATCAGCGCCGTAGACCTTGGCAAGGCGTACAGCCGATTCCATAACACACAAAGAATGCTCAAAGCGTTCGGGAATCAGTACAGTACGTAATTTTTCGGTCATTTGTTCTATGTTCATGTTATGCCTCACTTGTAAAGGTTGTATTTTAAAATATAATCCGCCACAGGGGTAGGTACGTATTTGTCAATACTTTCCCCGTTTTTAATCATATTCCGTATATCGGTGGATGTGATATTGATAAGGGGCATATCTGCCTTTACCATACGGCACCCTGTTGCCTTGTGTCTTGCAATTTCGGCATCGGTGTTTTTGTTGCCATCTCTGTCGCATATAATAAACGAACAGATTTTTTTAAGTTCCTGAGAATTTTTCCAGGTATCTAACATAAAAAGGGAATCTGCACCGATTATAAAGTGATATTCGTTATCATCCAGACTGTTGAAATACTTTACGGTGTCAACAGTATAACAGTGCTTGTCCCGGTTGATTTCATAATCAGACACATAAAATTTGTCGTTGTCTTGCGTTGCAAGTTTAACCATTTCAAGACGGTGGAACTTGTCTGCAATGCCGTCGGCCGTCTTGTGAGGAGGCTGACCGTTTGGCAGGAAACATATTTTGTCAAACCCCATTTGCCCGGCAACATATTCAGCCATTGCAATATGTCCAAGATGTATAGGATTAAAGGTGCCGCCTAAAACAGCAATTTTCATCATAAATCACCAGATTTTATTTTACCAGCACAATCTCCGGATTTTCCTCGGATGCTTTGTATATTATAAATTTTCTCCCGATTACCTGAACCGGGTCTGCACCTGTGAGTTCTGCCATTTGTCCACAGGCCTCACGGGTATCTAAGGGGCAGTTTTCAAGAACGTGAATCTTGACCAACTCGTGTGCTTCCAGAGCGTCGCACACCTGTTTTACCATATTTGGCACAATGCCTGACTTGCCTATCTGGAAGGTTGCGTTTATCGGGTTTGCCAACCCTCTGAGTTGGGCACGTTGTCTGCTGTTTAACATATATCAATATCCTTTCAAGCCAAATTTCATTATATAATTTTTTGCGCAAAAAGTCAACTATTCTATATACTCAAATTCAAGTTCGTAAATCCTGATTAAATCACCCTCACCGGCGCCTTTTTCAATAAGTTCTCTGATAACACCCTTCTTGCGAAGAGCATTCTGGAAATACTGCAAGGATTCGTTGTCTTCAAAATTGGTGGAGTTTATCAGGCGTTTTAGCCATTCGCCTTCAACTACATAGACTTCGTTGTCACGCCGTATGGTAAAAGGCGCCTCTTCTTCAAAGGTTATAACGGTTTCCTCGTCTTCGTTTTCGTCATATAAAACAGGTACGGGGATAGAATCGAGTATGCTGCTTACATACATCATAAGTTCGCTTACTCCCGCCTTTGTTGCGGCTGAAATTTTAAATAACTTGTATCCTCGTCTTTCAATTTCTTCGCAGAAATCATTGTAGAGTTTTTCGTCGGTTATAATGTCAGTTTTGTTCGCCACTACAATCTGATCTTTTTTGGCGAGAGTGGGGTTGTATAATTCGATTTCCCTGTTTATGCTGTCAAAATCCTCAATGGGATTTCTGCCTTCAATACCTGATGCATCAACAACGTGGAGTAAAAGTCTTGTACGTTCAACGTGACGCAGAAACTCGTGTCCAAGACCGATTCCCTCGTGAGCACCTTCTATAATACCGGGTATGTCTGCAATAACAAAACTGTTGCCCACGCCCAGATCAACCACACCGAGGTTAGGCTCCAATGTGGTAAAATGATAGTTGGCAATCTTGGGTTTGGCGTCGCTTGTGACGGATAATAATGTGGATTTGCCCACGTTTGGAAATCCAACAAGCCCTACGTCTGCGAGGAGTTTGAGTTCAAGAACAATCTCTCTCTTCTCACCCTCAGTACCGCCTTTTGCAAAACGCGGTATCTGGCGTACTGCCGTTGCAAAATGAGAGTTGCCCCAACCGCCGCTGCCGCCTTTTGCAACAACAAACTTCTGGTCAGGCTTTTTAATGTCTGCTAAAATTTTTCCCGTAACAGCGTCTTTGACGATAGTACCTACGGGAACAAAAACCGTAAGGTCAGCACCGTTTTTGCCGCTGCCCCGTGCCGCTTTGCCGTCGCCACCGTTTTGCGCCTTGTATTTTCTTTTATAGCGAAAATCTGCCAGAGTACTCATTTTGTCATCAGCAGATAAAATAACGCTTCCACCGTTTCCACCGTCGCCGCCGTCAGGGCCGCCTGCGGCAACATACTTCTCCCGGTGGAAGGAAACAAGCCCGTTTCCGCCGTTACCGGCTTCTATTGTTATTACAGCGGTATCAGCTAACATAATATACACCTTACCTTCTTGACGAAAAATAATACATACACACCTATTTTAACACAAAAGTACCACTCAATACAACTGTTGATTTGCACTTTAACAAAAAATTGTAATAAAAGAAAAAATCCCGGCATAGCCGGGATTTGTAATTTGAGAATAATTACTGAATAACTTCGTAAACGCTAACCTGTTTTTTGTCGCGTCCGAGTCTTTCGAATTTCACTTTGCCGTTTGCAACTGCGAAGAGAGTATCATCGCTACCCTTCTTAACATTTACACCGGGGTGGATTTTTGTGCCGCGCTGTCTTACCAAGATATTACCGGCAACAACGTACTGACCGTCGCCCTTTTTAGCGCCGAGACGCTTGGACTCACTGTCACGACCGTTTTTGGTAGAACCCATACCCTTTTTATGAGCAAAGAGCTGTAAATCTAATTTAAACATGGTTACACCTCCGTTTTGGAAACCTTGATATTTTGTTTGTATTGCCTTTCGAGTTCGATTAAATAAAGATAGAGAGTATTAAGTAAATCGTCAACTCTTTTTCTTGTATCCGGTTTTAAGTCATCAGGCATAACAAAAGACAGATATCCGTCTTTCACCTCATAGCCGAACTGTGTACCCACTACGTTTTCGATACCGTTAAAAACAGCAAATGCAACGGCAGAAACCGAAGCGCACACTATGTCGTTTTCGTCAGAAAACTCTGCATGTCCGGATATTTCGCCTTTAACGAAAGAACCGTTTTTCGATTCAAAAATAACGTTAATCATAATTAAGCGTTGATTTTTTCAATCTGAACTTTTGTGAAAGGCTGTCTGTGACCCTGTTTTGTTTTAGAACCCTTTTTGGGTTTGTACTTGAAAACAATGATCTTTTTGCCTTTGCCCTGAGCCAAAACCTTGGCATCGACACTGGCACCTTCAACAACAGGTGTACCGATAACGGTGTTGCCACCGCCAACAGCCAAAACCTTGTCAAACTTAACGGCATCGCCTTCTGCTGCAACGAGTTTTTCAACGTAAACTACATCGCCCTCTGCAACTTTGTACTGTTTGCCGCCTGTTTCGATAATTGCGTACATCTTTTTGCACCTCCCTGACCAATCTCGCTGGATAGGGTATCTGCAAAGCAGAATTTGAACAACCCATTCCATGCGGTTACCGTGACATTATATCACAACAAATATGCCGTGTCAAACATTTTTTATAAAAATAATCAAATTTTGTCAAGAGCCTGACGGATATCGTCAATAATGTCGTCAGCATCTTCAATACCGCAGGAGAATCTGATGAGGTCGGGAGAGATACCGGCTTCAATAAGTTGTTCCTCGCTTAGTTGTCTGTGAGTGTGACTTGCAGGATGGAGCAGACATGTTTTTGCATCGGCAACGTGTGTTGCAATACTTGCAAGTTTTAAACTGTCCATAAATCTTATAGACGCTTCTCTTCCGCCTTTAACGGCAAAGCAGAGTACACCGCAGGTGCCGTTCGGGAGATATTTCTGTGCCATATCGTAGTATTTGTCGGTTTTAAGACCGGCATAGTGAACCCAGGCAATTTTGTCGTTGGAATTTAAAAATTCAGCAACAGCCAGGGCGTTGTCACAATGTCTTTTAACTCTAAGGTGCAGAGTTTCCAGACCGAGATTGAGATAAAAAGCATTCTGGGGCGACTGGATAGAGCCAAAATCTCTCATAAGTTGAGAGGTTGCCTTTGTAATGTATGCGCCCTTGCCGAATTTCTCGGTATATGTAATGCCGTGATAAGACTCATCCGGGGTTGTAAGACCGGGGAACTTGTCGGCATATTTTGTCCAGTCAAAATTTCCGCTGTCAACAATGCAACCGCCAACGCCGACACCCTGACCATCCATGTATTTTGTGGTGGAGTGGGTAACGATGTCTGCACCCCATTCAAAGGGACGGCAGTTTACGGGTGTAGCAAAGGTGTTGTCAACTATAAGCGGTACCCCGTGTGAGTGTGCAAGATTAGCAAACTTTTCAAAATCAAACACCGTAACGGTTGGGTTAGTAATAGTTTCGCCGAATACTGCCTTGGTGTTAGGCTTAAAGTATTTTGCAAGTTCTTCTTCGGGGAGGGTCTGGTCAACAAAGGTACACTCGATACCCATTTTCTTCATTGTAACCCCGAACAGATTGTATGTACCGCCGTAGATTGAAGAAGATGCAATAAAGTGGTCACCTGCTTCGCAAATGTTGAATATGGCATAGAAGTTTGCCGCCTGACCGGAAGATGTGAGCATAGCGGCAACACCGCCCTCTAAGGCACAAATTTTTTCTGCCACTTTGTCGTTTGTGGGGTTTTGAAGTCTTGTGTAGAAGTACCCGGAAGATTCAAGGTCAAACAATTTGCCCATTTCGTCGCTTGTGTCATAGGCAAAGGTAGTGCTCTGATATATAGGCAACTGTCTTGCCTCGCCTTTTTGGGGTTTGTAGCCCTCGTGGAGAAGTTTTGTGTCAATTTTCATTTGTATAACCTCCTTGGTCAATTAAATATAAATATATATTTTAATATGGTTTTTATCATATCCATAAAAGATATCACAGGTTTCGGTGTAGTCTGACTTTCCTTTAAAAGTGACGTAATTTTTTCAAGTTCCGCTTTTGCGGAAGGGTTGGCAGACTCGGAAAACAGCGATGAATAACTAAACAGCATAAATCCCTTGCAATTTTCTTTGCTCCGGATATAGGCAATCTGCCGTGAGCATATATCGCTTCTTTCAATCCATTCGTTTTTGCCGTTACCTGCCCACTTGTCTTCGAGTCCCGATTTGTATGCGGCGATGCCGATATACAGGTCAGGCTCTGTGCACAGTTCACACCAACGGTCTGTCGTTTGTTCAAAGGGTAGGGTGGAATTTTCAAAACCAAAATATATCTGCGGTGTAATGTAATCTGCATACCCGCTTTGGGACCCCCACTTTTTAACGTCGGCAAAAAGTGATTCGTAATTTTTTTCTATGTCAGCATTGGGACTTATACCGAATACCACATTGGGGTTAATCTCCTTGATAGCACTGTAAGTATCTTTTATAAGAGTGTTTACGTTTTCAAGCCGCCACTCATTTAAAGAAAGAGCAGTCCCCGACGCTTCATACGATGTTTTGTCAAAACTCTCGTCTGCGGTGGGGTAGAAGTAGTCGTCAAAATGAATTCCGTCCACATCGTAGTTTTTAACAATCTCGCGTACACCGTTAATTATATATTCCCTTACATAAGGCGATGCCGGATTGTAGTACCATGAACCGTTGTATTCGCAGATCCTGTCATTGCCGTATAAACTTTTCCAACTGTGCGCAACGGAAGACTCCGTAACATTTGTCGGTGCACCTATGCGGTATGGGTTGATCCACGCGTGGATAGATAACCCGTATTTGCGGGTTGCCTCACACATAAGTTTAAGCGGGTCATATCCGGGCGAAACTCCTGCCTCGCCCTGTACATATTTTGAATATTGAAAATACGCCGAGTCGTAGAAGGCATCCGAAAAAGCCCTTACATGAAAAATAATTGTATTCATCCCCGCCTCGGAGATGTTTTTACAGATTTCGTCGGCCCCTGCCCTGAAATCATTTTCTGATAAAGCGAAAAGGTTGCTTTTGTAATCCTGATATGAAAACCATACCGCCCTCATTTCCGTCGTTTCGGCAAAGGAGATGCAGGGCAACAATAATGATACGATTATAATAAGACAAATAACAGATCTTTTCATTACATCCTCCTTAGCCTCAACATAGTTATCCGAACCCGCCTGAAACGGCGAAATTTCGGCATCTTTCGGCTTGTCGTTCTTGAAAGGCTGTCGTATTGGCAAGGCTTTTAACGTGGTAACGGTAAAAAAGAGAAAGCAAAAAACGAGGTTTGGATAACTAAGTTCAAGCTAAACTCTTATAAGGTGGACAGGCAACCCGTTTTTCACAGGTACCGGTACACTGCCCATTATAAGAGGTGTGGC
>SVKG01000019.1 GCA_015068565.1 Oscillospiraceae bacterium
TACCCTTAAAGTTCCAGATGTGTGATACGGGAGTGTCGAGTTTTACATGACCCATCCTCTCACGGCGTACCTTTGAACGTGTAACCTCTACTCCGCATCGGTCGCAGACGATACCCTTGTATCTTATTCTTTTATACTTACCGCAGTAGCACTCCCAGTCCTTTGTAGGACCAAAGATGCGCTCACAGAACAAACCGTCACGCTCGGGCTTCAATGTGCGGTAGTTGATGGTTTCGGGCTTTTTAACTTCGCCTCTTGACCACTCTCTTATTTTTTCGGGAGAAGCCAGGGCAATTTTAATAGCATCAAAATTATTATATTCTAACATACCTTTCTCCTCCTATCAGTACTGTTCTTCGTCGTCAAAGGAATCAAGATCCTCCGCGTCTTCTATGTCTGCAACATCATCAAGGTCCTCAAAGTCGAGCATATCTACATAGTCTTCTTCGTCAACCTCTTTGATAAAAGGCTCATCATCGTCAGCGTCATCGTCTTCCGGATATTCTTCGGATTCCATTTCGTCTTCGATGTATTCCTCTTCTTCAATTATTTCGTCATCAGTCTCATCAGCGTCGGGGCCGAAGTCAATTTCGTCACCTTCGAGGTTGAGTCTGAGTGAACCTACGCCGTCATCCTCGTCATCCTCTTTAATCGGGATTTCAGCACCCTCTTCATCAAGTACGCTCACATCAAGGGCAAGACTCTGCAATTCCTTAATAAGTACCTTAAAGGACTCCGGTACTCCCGGCTTGGGTACATTGTCGCCTTTTACGATGCTCTCGTACGTCTTGACACGGCCAACCACATCGTCGGACTTAACCGTAAGGATTTCCTGCAATGTATAAGCCGCACCGTATGCTTCCAGTGCCCAAACTTCCATTTCACCGAATCTCTGTCCGCCGAACTGTGCTTTACCGCCCAGAGGCTGCTGAGTAACCAGTGAGTAAGGACCTGTGGAACGTGCATGGATTTTATCGTCAACCAAGTGAGCGAGTTTGAGATAATGCATGTAACCTACTGTTACAGGGTTATCAAAGGGCTCACCGGTACGTCCGTCATAAAGAACGGTCTTACCGTCTTCGGAGAAACCTGCCATTTTGAGGGTTTCTCTTATTTCGCTTTCTGTTGCACCGTCAAATACGGGGGTGGCAATCTTCCAACCAAGTGCCTTGGCAGCGTAACCGAGATGTACTTCAAGCACCTGACCGATATTCATACGCGAAGGTACGCCCAGGGGGTTAAGTACTATCTGCAACGGTGTGCCGTCAGGAAGGAAAGGCATATCTTCCTCAGGAAGAATTCTTGAAATAACACCTTTGTTACCATGACGTCCTGCCATCTTGTCACCAACAGAAATCTTACGTTTCTGTGCGATATAGCAACGTACAATCTGGTTAACTCCGGGGGGGAGTTCGTCGCCGTTTTCACGGGTAAATACTTTAACGTCTACAACGATACCGGACTCACCGTGGGGTACACGGAGTGATGTGTCACGGACATCTCTTGCCTTTTCACCGAAGATTGCGCGGAGCAGTCTTTCCTCTGCTGAAAGTTCTGTTTCTCCCTTGGGAGTAACTTTACCCACAAGAATATCACCTGTGCGCACTTCCGCACCGATTCTTATAATACCACGCTCGTCGAGGTCTTTGAGAGCATCGTCACCTACGTTGGGAATATCGCGGGTTATCTCTTCCGGACCGAGTTTGGTGTCTCTTGATTCTGACTCGTATTCCTCAATATGGATTGAAGTGAACACATCGTCTTTAACAAGTTTTTCGTTGATTAAGATAGCATCCTCGTAGTTATAACCTTCCCAGGTCATAAATCCGATAAGTATGTTTTTGCCCAATGCAATTTCACCGTTGGAGGTTGAAGGTCCGTCTGCTATAACGTCACCTTTCTTAACCTTTTCTCCGGTTGATACGATAGGCTTCTGGTTTATGCATGTGCTCTGGTTGGAGCGCATAAACTTAGTAAACTTGTATTCTCTTAATTTGCCGCCTTTTTCCTTAATAACAATCTTGTCTGCTGAAACATAGTCAACAGTACCATCTTCCTTGGCAAGTACAACAGTACCTGAATCCTTTGCCGCCTTATACTCCATACCTGTACCTACGATAGGTGACTCGGTTGTAAGCAACGGCACAGCCTGACGCTGCATGTTTGAACCCATCAGCGCACGGACAGCGTCGTCGTTTTCAAGGAAGGGAATCATTGCGGTAGCAACTGAAACTATCTGTCTGGGAGATACGTCAACAAAGTCAACCTTTTCAGGTTCAACCTCGATAAACTCATCTCTGTAACGTACGATAACCTTTTTATTGGCAAAGGTGCCGTCTTCGTTGATTTTTTCACTTGCGGGGGCAACAGTGTAGTTGTCCTCTATATCGGCTGTCATATAAACAACCTCGTCAGTAACTTTGAGGTTCTTTTTATCGAACTTGCGGTAAGGCGCCTCAATAAATCCGAACTCATTAACCCTTGCATAAGATGCCAGTGAGTTGATAAGACCGATATTGGGACCTTCGGGAGTTTCGATAGGACACATACGTCCGTAGTGTGAGTGGTGAACGTCACGCACTTCAAAACCTGCTCTCTCACGGCTGAGACCGCCGGGGCCGAGGGCAGAAAGTCTTCTCTTATGTGTAAGTTCAGCCAGAGGGTTTGTCTGGTCCATGAACTGTGAAAGTTGTGAAGAACCGAAGAATTCTTTAATGGCTGACACAACGGGACGTGAGTTGATAAGACTCTGTGGTGTGAGTGCTTCAATATCCTGAATTGTCATTCTTTCGCGGACAATTCTTTCAAGTCTTGCAAGACCGATTCTGAACTGGTTCTGCAAAAGTTCGCCCACTGCACGGAGACGACGGTTGCCAAGGTGGTCGATATCGTCTGTGGTGCCGATGTTATGGTCAAGATTGAGTTGATAGTTGATTGAAGCAAAAATATCGTCGATTATGATGCTCTTGGGAACAAGTTCATCAATTCTTCTGCGTATTTCAGCCTTGATATCCTCTTCCTTATCAAACTGGGCAAGGATTTCTTTGAGTACGCTGAACTTAACCTTTTCTGTGATTTCCATATCGGTCACATCAAAGGAAACGTGATTTTCAAGGCGTACCATATCGTTGGAGAATACCTTAACTTCTTTGCCGTCTACGGTAAGTGTAACGTGATTGATTCCGGCAGCCTCTACTGCTTCTGCCTGTTCACGGCTGATGAGTTCTCCTGCTTTTACTATAATCTCACCGGTTTCGCCGTCAACAATATCTGCCGCTGCGGTGCAGTTTCTGATACGGTTTGCCATAGCAAGTTTCTGATTGAACTTGAAGCGGCCCACTCTTGAAAGGTCATACCTCTTGGGATCAAAGAAAAGAGAATTGATCAAAGTGGTAGCGCTGTCAACCGTGGGGGGTTCGCCCGGACGGAGTTTTTTGTAGATTTCAATCAATGCTTCCTCGGCGTCTTTTGTTGTGTCCTTTTCCAGTGTAACGAGAAGTTTATCTTCCTCGCCGAACAGTTCCAGTATCTGAGCATTGGTAACAACGCCCAGCGCACGGATAAGCACTGTAACGGGAATCTTACGTGTTCTGTCTATACGAACGGAAAGGATATCGTTGGAATCATTTTCATATTCAAGCCATGCACCGCGGTTGGGGATAACCTGAGATGTAAAAAGTTCCTTACCTGTTTTATCATGGTCCATAGCAAAATAAATGCCGGGGCTCCTTACAACCTGGCTGACGATAACACGTTCAGCACCGTTGATGATAAATGTACCCTGATCGGTCATAAGAGGGAGTTCTCCCATAAAGATCTCCTGCTCTTTTACCTCGCCGGTTTCCTTGTTGATAAGCCGCACTTTGATTTTAAGAGGTTTTGAATACGTGGCATCACGGGCCTTGCATTCTTCAATGGAATATTTGGGATTATCCTCTAAATAGTAATCGCTGAATTCCAAAACAAGATTGTCAGAATAATCGCAAATCGGAGAAACATCTTCAAGTACTTCCTTCAAACCCTTATCAACGAACCATTGGTAAGAGTTTTTCTGTATCTCGATTAAGTTTGGCATTTCCAGAACTTCATTCGATTTTGAATAGCTCATTCTCTCATTTTTGCCAAGCTTGATAGGATGTACCATAACAAAAATCACCTCGTATAATTTATAAAGTGTAACTGTGAAAACTTCATATCCTTTAAATCGTAGTTTTTACCTAATATTTTAGCCAAAAACACCGATCCTGATACATAGAATTTTTGCAAAGGCAAACAATCCCAATTTACCAGATAAAAGATATTGTAGCAATTTACAATAATATCATATCGAAATCAATATGTCAAGCAAAAAAATTTTTTATTTTAACTTTTTTTAAACAGCAAAAAAAGCAGTCAACTGACTGCTTTTTTGTTGTTTGCCCCTTTTCCGAAACATTCTGATATTACATCCTCTATATTTTTTACCCTGACTATCTCCATACCAAGGTCTTCAAACATCTGCTGATAGTTATCTTCGGGGATGATTACCTTTTTGATTCCCGCCTTCCGTGCGGCATCAAGTTTTGCCGCCACACCGCCTACGGGCTTTACCTTGCCCATTATGGAAAGTTCCCCCGTCATGGCAAGTTCGCAGGGAACGGCTTTTTCAAAAATCGCTGAATACACCGCGCAAAACATCGCTATCCCAGCCGACGGACCGTCTACGGGAACTCCACCGGGGAAGTTCATGTGGATATTGTATTTTCCGCAGTCGATGTCAAAGAGGTTTTTTAAAACAGTAATAACATTGGTAGCGGCTGATTTGGCGGAACTGATTTTTTTAAGTTTTTGTCCTCTGCCCTCAAACTCCTCTTCATCCACTATGCCCGTGGTTATGAGTGAGCCTTTGCCCTCGGGAGCAGTACGCGCGGCTGCCTCAACCTCCATAACGACACCGCTGTCTCTTCCGGCAACGGCAAGTCCGTTTACCACGCCCACCTCACTGCGGAGATTCCGCTTTCCCGCTATAATAGGGTTATAATGCCCGAACTCTATCACCCATTCGATATCCTTTACATCAATATTGTGTCTGCCCTCAATCAAAGCGGAACTCCCCGCTATCTGCACTATGTTTACGGCATCTCTGCCGTTTGATGCATACCGCGATATGAGAGATGCACATTGTGGTTCAAGGTCGAACCCGCCTTTTGCGGCGGCACCCAGTGAGATTTTTTCTACTTCTTCCGCCGACAGCGGCTCAAAAAACACCTCTACACATCGGGAACGTATCGCCTCGGGGATTTCCTCGGGAGAGCGGGTAGTGGCTCCTATAAGACGAAAATCTGCCGGCAGTCCTTTCTGGAATATCTCGTGGATATGACGGGGAATGTTAGTATCGTTACTGCTGTAATAGGCACTTTCAAAATAAACACGTCTGTCCTCTAACACTTTTAAAAGCCTGTTCATCTGTATGGGATGCAACTCACCTATCTCGTCTATAAACAAAACTCCGCCGTGTGCCTTTGTTACGGCTCCGGGTTTCGGTTGGGGTACTCCCGCATTACCGTAGGCTCCTGCTCCCTGATATATGGGGTCGTGAACAGAGCCGATAAGCGGGTCTGCAATACTCCTCTCATCAAACCTCATTGTGGTGGCATCCGCTTCAATAAACTTTGCATTTGCCGAAAAGGGTGAGTGGGGACTTTTGGCGGCGCATTTTAAAATTATCCTCGCCGCCGCAGTCTTACCCACACCCGGCGGTCCGTATATAATCACATGTTGGGGATTGGGGCCGCAAAGAGCCGCTTTGAGTGCCCGTATACCCTGCTGCTGCCCTACTATATCTTCTACCGTTGCGGGACGTGTTTTTTCCGACAAGGGGAGTGTCAGTTTTGTAAGTTCCATTTTTTTCAGTTTTGCAAGTTCTTCCTTGGAATCTGCATTGAGCGCCGTCTTTCTGCCCCGCTGGGAAAGGAGCAGCGACAAAAAGTATATACCCGTTATCACAGAAAAAAACACCTGTATTACAAGCAAAAGCGATGTGCCCATTATTTAACCCTCCTTGTTTACTTCCAACAATAATTTTTTACATATTGTCCCTGTTTATGCAGAAAAGTTTTTTCCTTTTTATATGCAAATTATTGTTGTAAATGAGAGAGATTGGTGTTATAATATTATTTACTCTATATATATGAGGTAAAATATATGGTAAAGCAAAACATATTTTTTATAATCAAAGCCGCAGTTACAGTGGCTGTTTCATATCTGGCGGCAGCAATCCCCGGGGCTTTTATTCCCGGTGCACTGGTTTTGGGCGTCCTCCTTGTGGCGTGGACATACTCACAGTCCTATGGCAAAACCGCACTGCTTGGTTTTCTGTCACTGGCATCGATTGGCGTAGGTGTGTTTTCGGGCAGGGTTGATGCTGATTTTGTATGCCGTGTTATATATAATTTCCTGATAATCTGCGGCGGCGGTACGGCAATCGGTATTGCGCTTAAAACAAAACGCACTTTTGTAAGTCTTCTGTCTGTGGGCACTCTTACTTATCTGTCATCTTTCCTTGTGTGGATTGTAAAAGATTCCGTAATCGGCAAAATCAATTTTATCGACGAGTATATCAACAAACCGGTTGCACTGTTTTTTGAAACTTACACACAACTGCTCACCGCATCAGGCACACAGAATTTTGAAAATATCCTCGCTGTAACAGGCGACCTGCAATGGGTGGTGCAACAGACTCTTGCAATGATTGTACCCTCTTTCTTTATCATCTGCTGTGCCTCTCTTTGCTATGTGGTGTTTTCCGTTGGCAGAAAAATTATAGTAAAGTTCTATGGTTCAACCATTGAGGGGTATCCCGAATTTTCGCAGATACGTTTGCCCAAATCTGTATCTGCCGTTCTGTCGGTTCTGTTTATAATTTCGTTCTTTACGGGCAACTCCGTATTTGCAGGGGCAATCGCCAACATTATAATTATCCTGTCCTTTGTGTATATTGTATATGGTCTGTCCATAGTGGAATTCTTTTTTAAAAAGACACGGCTCAGATTCTTTATAAGATTTATAACCTACATTATCGCCTTCGCCGTGTCGGGCTTTGCAAGTCTTATTCTCCCCGTTATAAACGCACCTATGATTCTCCTTATGCTGGGGATTACTGACTCTATGTTCGATTTCAGAAAACTGAAAGGAGGCAACAGTGAAAATGAACAAAATCAACTATAAAAACTTTTTTAAAGTTATTATGCTCAACGCCGCTTACTACATCTGGATAATATTCACCCTTGCCTTCGTAACACTTTTGTACGATTACAAAACGGCAATCATAGAGTTTATCCTTGCAGCAGTTATTCTTGTGGGATATCTCAGGATGCGCACAGCGAGGAAAGACGATATAGCCAATCATATCAACACCCTCTCAGGTGCTGGTAAATTCAAAACCGGTGATACATTGACCGATTTTCAGATGCCGGTGGTTATGCTCGATTCTGACGGCACAGTTATATGGTGCAACAATCTGTTCAACAAAATGGTAGGTCACAGGCATGTAACAAATCTGCCCCTTAGAGATTTTATACCGGAGTTCAGTATGGGCCTTTTTGATGGTGAAAGTCCAAAACTTTCATGCGATATTAAGCACGAGGACAAATATTACCATGTGTTTGGCAATATCACAAAGTCTGCAAGTCTTTCCGAGGGGTATATTGTGTCCCTTTACTGGAACGACTGCACAGAATACGAAGAAATCAAACGCCGGTACGAACAGGAGAAAACCGCTATTGTAACGGTAATTGTAGACAACTACGAAGATGTTATGCAAGATACTCCCGGTGCTGACAAACCGAAACTCACTGCCGCTATTGAAGAAGCGATAGGCGCTTTCGGCAGAGAGAACAACGCCACTATCCGCAGATACGAAAAAGACAGATACATAATGTGTGTCCAGAAGCAGTATGTGGATAAAATGATTGAAAGCAACTTTGCCGTGCTCGATACCGTCCGCGAAATTGCCGAGGGTAACAAAATGGCACCTACCCTGAGCATTGGTGTAGGTATAGGCAGCGACACTCTTGCAGGGAACGAACTCCTAAGCCAGTCTGCCCTTGATATGGCGCTGGGCAGAGGCGGTGACCAGGCAGTAATTAAAGACGACGGCGGCTACCATTTCCACGGCGGAAAGACTCAGGAAACAGAAAAACGTACCAGAGTAAAAGCAAGGGTTATAGCACTGGCTATAAGAGAACTTATAAGCAATGCAGACTCCATCATAATAATGGGGCACCGCAACGCAGACATAGATTTCCTCGGGGCGGCACTGGGACTTTACCGTTCGATAGTAAACTGCGGAAAACAGGCGAGGATTTTGCTTGAATCGTACAACGAAACGGTACAGCGTATGCTTGACAAACTCGGTCCCGATTACGGGGATGTTTTCATCCGCAAAAGTTACTCTGACGAAATCATAAACAGACACACTCTTGTATTTGTTGTCGATACCCACAAGTATTCCCTTGTAGAGAACGAAAACCTGGTAAGCATTTCGGAAAAAATCGTTATTATCGACCACCACAGACGAAGCACTGATTTTATCGACAATGCAATCGTGACCTATCACGAACCTTATGCTTCATCCGCATCGGAACTTGTTACGGAAATAATTCAGTATATGGATACCGATCCCGATCTGCATCCCTTAGAGGCAGAATCTTTGTACGCGGGAATTTATATGGATACCAAAAACTTCACTCTCAAAACGGGTGTGCGCACCTTTGAGGCGGTTTCCTATTTAAGACGTGCCGGGGTAAACACCACGGAGGTTAAAAAGTTGTTCAGTCTTGATTACGATAAGGTTATCAAGAAAATGGCTATAATGGAAAACGCGACCATTCACGAAAAGTCGTTTCTTATTTCTACCTGTGTAAAAAACGACGACGATATGCTCACCATAGTGGCTCAGGCATCTGACGATTTGCTGGGCATCACCGGTATCCGCTGTGCCTTTGTAATCTGCGACATGGGAGATTATATAAGTATAAGCGGACGCTCCTACGGGGACATAAACGTTCAACTTATTCTTGAAAAACTCGGCGGCGGCGGACATCTTACCATGGCGGGTGCACAGATAAAAGGCAAAACCGCAGATGAGGTTTATGACGAACTTGTTGCCGCAATAGACGAATACAGAGAGAATTTATAATAGCGCTTAAAACAGAAAGGAAGATACAGATGAAAGTAATTTTTATTCAGGATGTTAAAGGTCAGGGCAAAAAAGGCGAGGAAAAAAACATTGCCGACGGATATGCCCGTAATTTTCTTTTGCCGAGGGGTCTGGCTATCGAGGCTACTGCCGCAAATCTCAACAACCTTAAAGGGCAGAAGCAGTCAGAGGCTTACCGCAAGGAGCAGGATATGAAGGCAGCGGAGGAGATCAAGAGCAAACTGGAAAAGATAACCGTTAAAATCACCGCAAAAGCCGGTGAAGGCGGCAAACTGTTCGGCTCTGTGACTACAAAAGACATTGCAGACGCTCTCAAAGCGCAGCACGGTATTGATATTGACAAGCGTAAAATCGTTCTTGACTCGGATATCAAAACCACCGGCGAAGCAGTTGCCGATGCAAAGTTATATCCCCAGATAACCGGCAAAATCAAAGTGTGCATTACTGCACAGTAATTAACGATAACAGAAAGGTTGTTTAATAAATGGCTGAAAATCTCGTAAGAAGTATGCCCTGTAACGTAGAAGCAGAGCAATACGTACTGGGCGCAGTTATTTTTGACAATGATTGTATAGGCGATATACTTGAAAAATTGCGCGTGGATGATTTTTATCTTGAACCGCACAAAAAGATTTACAGCGCCATGATGGATCTGTCCAACTCGTCAAAGCCCGTTGACCTTATCACTTTAAAATCCGAGTTAGGCGGAAACTTTGACAGTGTGGGCGGTATTGAGTATCTTACCCGTATAAGTCTTACCGTTTCAACTACTGCCAATCTGGGGCACTATATTCAGATTATCAAAGACAAATCCGTTCTGCGCAAACTCATCAAAGCAACTTCTGAAATCAACGACATCGCCTATGGCGGTGACCAGGAACTGGGTATGGTGTTAAACAGTGCCGAGTCAAAACTGTTTGACGTTCTGCAAGTGCGGACTACTCAGGACCTTGTGCCTATAAGGGAAATTCTTAAAACAAACCTCGAACAGATTGAAAACCTTATAAAAAACAAAAGCAAAATAACAGGCGTACCCACCGGATTTGCCGAACTTGACAAACGTATGGCAGGTCTGCAACCGTCTGACCTTATCCTTGTGGCGGCCCGTCCCGGTATGGGTAAAACAAGTTTTGCCTTAAACATCGCAACCCACGCGGCAATACATCACAACATTCCCGTGGCTATATTCAGCCTTGAAATGAGCAAAGAGCAACTCTCTACCCGTATTCTCTGCTCCGAAAGTTATATTTCCAGCGAGAAAATGCGTGTGGGTGACCTTGGACCGGAGGAGATTCCAAAACTTGTCCAGACAGCCGAGATGCTGTCAAAGGCACCTATTTACATAGATGATACTCCCGGTATCACCATGTCGGAAATCCGCTCCAAGTGCAGAAGACTTAAACTTAAAAATCAGTTGGGCATAGTTATTGTGGACTATCTGCAACTTATGCTGGGCTCCGGCAAAGGTAACAGACAGGAAGATGTTGCCGACAACAGCCGTATGCTTAAAATTCTTGCAAAAGAACTTAATGTGCCCGTTATAACTCTCTCACAGTTAAGCCGTGCTCCCGAGCAGAGAAGTGACCACCGTCCCGTACTCAGCGACCTTCGTGAGTCGGGTTCTATCGAGCAGGATGCAGATATCGTTATGTTCCTTTACAGAGAGGATAAATACGATGAAAATACCGACAAGAAAAATATCGCCGAATGTATAATCTCCAAATTCCGTAACGGTGCTCCCGGAACGGTTGAACTTGGTTGGAGGGGCGAATTTACAAGGTTTATGAATCTTGACAAAAACAGATAACGAGGGATACAATTGGATTTTGAGAAAAAAGTCATTGAAACAGTAAAAAAATATTCAATGCTGTCGCCCGGCGATACCGTGGTGGCAGGTGTTTCGGGGGGCGCAGATTCAACTGCGCTGCTCACTGTTTTGTGCGCTTTAAAAGAAAAATTCAACCTCAACATAATAGTCGCCCATATAAACCACATGCTCCGGGGTGATGAGGCAAAACGGGACAGTGATTATGTCCGCGGCCTTGCAGAGGCACAGGGACTACCCTTTTACCTTAAAGAGTGTGATGTGTCGAAGATGGCAAAAGATATGGGCATATCGGAAGAAGCCGCAGGAAGAGAAGTTCGGTACGGCTTTTTCAATGAGATACTCTCCCTTAACGGCGGCGGCAAAATAGCCGTTGCCCACAACAAAGGCGACAGTGCGGAAACAACAGTGATAAACCTTATACGGGGTGCATCGCTGAAAGGGCTTAAAGGGATTGCTCCCGTAGTCGGCAATGTTATCCGTCCCCTCGCAGAGTGTGACAGAAAAAGCATTGAGGACTACCTTACCCGAAAATCAATCACTTTTATGACAGACAGTACAAATGGCGAAAATATTTATACAAGAAACATCGTACGCAACTGCATATTGCCGCAGATGCAGAAAATCAACCCCAATGTAATTTCCACGATTTATGAAAACTCACTTACCCTCGCAGAGGACGAGGATTTTATAATATCCGTTTGCAGAGAATACGAAAAACAATGTATAAAGGCAGACGAAGGCAGTGCAGAGGTGGATTTTTCGCTAATCCCCGATATGCATATTGCCGTAAAGAAGCGGCTCCTCATCCGCTGCTGTGAGATTTTAAAAGGCAGCAGCCGTGATATTTCGTCGGCTAATTTATCCTCCGTTATATCATTGCCCACGGGGGGAGTTACATCTTTTAACGGGATATTTGTACGGCGCAGTTACGGTAAATTTATATTTACTTTAATGCCACATTCTGCGTCGGATTTTTCATATAATGTAATCGCGGGGGAAAATATCACCATTTACGAAACGGGGAAAACATATTCTTTAAGCACTGTCCCCGCAAATGCCGTAACAGAATACGAAAAGGGCGTAATTTACCTTGACGCCGACTCTCTCGGCTCCCTCAAAATCCGCAGCAGAGCAAACGGTGATTCTTTCTCTCCGTTAGGTCTTGGCGGAACCAAAAAGGTAAAAGACTTTCTTATAGATTTAAAAATTCCCCGTGACCAACGGGACACCCTGGGGGTTCTTGAATCCGACGGGCAGATAGCGGCATTGCTCTGTTTAAGGGGCGATGACAGATTCAAGGTTACAGACAGCACCGACACAATACTTATGATAAGAGAGGTTTGACTATGATTAACAAAGACTGCGAACGTATAGTGGTTTCGGAGAAGGAAATCGCAGAGGCAGTGGAGAGAATCGGCAAACAGATAAACACCGACTATGCAGGGGAGGAAATTACATTTATATCAATCCTTAACGGGTCTTACCCCTTTACCGCAGATATACTCCGCAAAATTGACCTGGACTGCACTGTTGACTTTATGCAGGTTTCATCCTACGGAAGCGGCACGGGCTCTTCCGGCACACTGAATATAAAACGCGATATCTCCGCTGATATTCGCGGCAAACACGTTATACTCCTTGAAGATATTTTGGATACCGGATTTACCCTCAGCAATCTTGTGAAATATCTGGCGGAAAAAGGTCCTGCTGACATTAAGATATGTACATTTATCGACAAACCCGCCCGTCGCAGAGAAGAAATCTCGGCTGACTATTACGGTTTCCTTTTTGACGAGGATTTGTTCCTGGTAGGCTACGGCCTTGACTATAACCAGAAATACAGGAATCTGCCTTATGTGGCGGTATTAAAACCTGAAATATACACAAAAACCACCGACTGATGAATTATTGTTTACAAATTGTTCATAATATATATGTAGTTTTTTAATTGGTTTGACTTGCACAAAGAAAAGTTTTGTGTTAAGATTATCTTTAATTGGTAAATATAACCATTGACATTATAAAGGAGGAGATGCACTTGAAGAAATACATAAAAGGTGCAAGCTTTTATATATTGCTTCTTACCGTCATATTTTTAATATACTTTTTTCTTAATTACCAAAGCGGTCCTGTTGTGAAGGAGTTTTCAGACCTTGTAACACTGATTAACAACGGCACCGTAAAGGAACTGGTTATCGTAGAAAATACGGCTACTGCTACTTTAAACGATAACACAAAGATAACTTCCGAAATCCCTTCGCTGGGGGCTTTATACGAGCATTCGGGAGACCAGATTAAAAAGCAGGTGTCTGACAAGACTCTTACCCTCTCAACCCCTCAACCGGCATCACCGCCGTGGTGGCTTTCTATGTTGCCCTCGCTTATTCTGATGATAATAATCATCGTGTTCTGGGTGGCGTTTTTCAGACAGTCACAGGGCGGCGGCAAAGGTGCAATGAATTTCGGCAAAAGCAAGGCAAGGGTTACGTTAAACGAAAAAGACCCCGTTACATTTAAAGACGTTGCGGGAGCCGATATCGAAAAAGCGGAACTTGCCGAAGTGGTGGAATTTTTGAAAAATCCTGCCGAGTTTGAAAAGTTAGGCGCTAAAATCCCCAAGGGTGTGCTTCTGGTAGGCCCTCCGGGAACGGGTAAGACTCTACTTGCAAAGGCTGTTGCCGGTGAGGCAGGAGTTCCGTTCTTCTCTATATCAGGTTCTGACTTTGTGGAGATGTTTGTAGGTGTGGGTGCGTCCCGTGTAAGGGATTTGTTTGAACAGGCAAAGAAAGCCGCACCCAGTATCATTTTTATAGACGAAATTGACGCCGTGGGCCGTCAGAGAGGCGCAGGTCTCGGGGGCGGACACGATGAGAGAGAGCAGACTCTTAACCAACTTCTGGTTGAAATGGACGGATTTGCCGCAAATCAGGGCGTAATAGTGATTGCCGCTACAAACCGCCCCGACATCTTAGACGGCGCACTGCTCCGTCCGGGACGTTTTGACAGACAGGTTGTTGTTGACTCTCCCGACATAATCGGACGCGAGGCAATATTGAAAGTTCATTCAAGAAAGAAGCCCCTCGGCGCTGACGTAAACCTTACTGTAATCGCCAAAACCACTGCCGGTTTTACCGGTGCCGACCTTGCAAATCTCCTTAACGAGGCTGCGCTTTTAGCCGCAAGGAAGCACAAAACAGAAATCAATATGCCTGAAATAGAAGATGCAATGATTAAGGTTATGGTGGGTACTGAAAAGAAAACCCGTAATATGAGTGAGAAGGAAAAGAAAATAACCGCCTACCACGAAGCGGGTCACGCGGTTATAACAAAACTTCTTCCCACACAGGATCCCGTGCATCAGATTTCTATTATCCCGCGCGGCAGAGCAGGTGGATACACCATGAGCCTCCCCGAAGAGGACAGATACTATATGACCAAGCAGAAAATGCTTGACGAGATAGTTGTTCTCCTTGGCGGAAGAGCCGCAGAAAAGATTGTGTTAGACGATATCAGCACAGGTGCTTCAAACGATATTGAACGTGCCTCCACAATAGCACGTCAGATGGTTACAAAGTTCGGTATGAGCGACAAAATCGGGCCTATCTGCTTTGGCAACAACCACGACGAGGTGTTTTTGGGCAAAGACTTTGTTCAGTCACGGTCTATGAGTGAGCGTGTGGCTGCCCAGATTGACGACGAGATAATGCGGATTATAGATTCCAAATATCAGGAATGTATAGAGATGCTCAGCGCCAACAGAGATAAGTTGGAACTTGTTGCAACTGCACTGTTCGAGAGAGAAAAACTCTCCGGCGAAGAATTTGAGATTATCTTCGGTGGCGGCACTCTCCCTGATATTGATACAGTTATAAGCGACAGTGAAACTCAAATCAAAGCAGCACCTACAACCGACACCCCGAATGAAACAGAGAATAACATATAACATAACTGAAACGGCATAAACTTATGCCGTTTCTTTTTATATACAAAAAACAACCGAAGCATTGGCTTCGGTTGTTTGCGCTTTAATATTATTTAAAAAATTCTTCTTGCGGTTGTGTATCTTTCAGCGTAATATCCGCTGTTTATTGTTATATACTCAACCCTCTTACCGGGACGGGGAGAGTGAATCATCATACCGTTACCCGCATATATACCCACATGGCTGATGCTGTATCCGTCTGTTATAAAAAACACCAGGTCACCGGGGATAAGTTCTTCTTTACTTACGTATGTACCGTGGGCTGTCTGTGAAGCCGCTGTTCTGCCAAGTGTGATGCCCATCTGTCCGAAGCAGTATTTTACAAAACCTGAACAGTCAAAACCTGAAGGTGACATTCCGCCGTAAACATAAGGTGTACCAAGATAAGCACTTGCAATATCAAGAATCCTCTGTCCCTTTGTACGTTCTGCCGCATAACGGGATGCCTCGGAGGGGTCTATGAGATTTACATACTCACTCGAAAGATACGCGTCGGCACCGTTATAGTTGATTTTGTACCACGCTCCCTCAATGCCTACAATGTCGACCACAGTACCGTATGTATACTGACCTGCAATCTCACACTCTGTATTGGGCGCTGTACGGATATTAAGTACACCGGCAGTTACTACTCCGCAATAACCTGCCGCAAAAGTCACACTTGCAAAAGAAGAAATAAGTACAACCATTATTACTGCGGCTGCAACAGCCTTAACTGCTGCTGCCTTAATAAAATGTATCATTTGTATAAACTCCTGTCTTTATTGAAAACGTTACTTTCTTCAAACTACATTGCTATTGTATCATAAAATTTATAAAATGTCAAACTTTTTTAACAATTTATTAACAAATCCCATGTTTTGCTTGTTTTCCAAACAAAATATGGGATTGATTTTATCGTTATTTTATAATCTCTGTGATTACACTTTTGAGATTGGCTTTGCGGTTATAGGCGCGTATAAGCAATACCCATCCTATAAGTACCAGGCCACACAAAATTGCATTTACATAAAGAGGGGCACCCAGTATACTGCACACGCCCATGACGGCGAAAATCCCAAGAATGGGCAGCATATACACCAAAAATGCCGAAAGAAAAACTTTTGCCGTGGGCATAAAAAGTCTTACCGTATCCCCCGCTGCTGCACCTGCGGTGTTCTCTGCCTCTACCTCGAAAACAGGGTTTTCACAAAGGCCACACGAGGAGCAATCACCCGAACAGGCGCTTTTTCTCTCTATACGGACCAGGGCTTTTGTTCCGTAGGTTTTAACAACTGTTCCTTCCCCCGTCAAACGGTGTCAACTCCTTTTTCATCAGTAGACAAGGTTTTTAATTTTGCAATCGCCTCGGGCAAAACGGCTTCGTCTACAAATACCGATAATGCATCGGCATCCGTTGAAACTGTGCCCGGGCAGATGTCTGCCTCCAATAATTTTTCCAAAACACGAGCCACAGTATCCGTCTTTGAGGAAACTCCTACTCCGTTTAAGGTAATCCCGGCATTGTCAGTCTTTACCCGATAGAAAAAGGACGCTCCCTGTCTTTTGGCTTCGCCCATTGCCGACATAACGGGGCTGAGGCAGTCACCGTCTACGGCAAAGGATATGATTGTTTCGCTTTTATACGGAAAGGCAAAGGTTATTGTATAAACCCTTACCCCCCGCTGTGCTATTAAATTAAATATAAGTGGTATTATACCTGTGCCTGAATTACTGTAAACCGTTATCAGCGTAATGTTATCTTTAATGTGAAGTCTGTCGCCGATATCTGCTTCCATAAACAAACCTCTATTTTAAGAATTAACCAGATCCTCCATATTATAAAGTCCCGGTTGCTTACCTACCAAAAATCTTGCGGCTTTGATAGCACCTACGGCAAACACTTCCTTACCTGCGGCGCTGTGGTTTATCTCTATAACCTCATCATTACCCGCAAATATAACACTGTGCTCACCTACAATGGTGCCGCCGCGGACAGAGTGAATACCGATTTCTGTACTCTCTCTTTTTTTGCGGTCGTTGTGGCGGTCGTACACATACTGACATCCGCCTTTTAGCGCAGATGCAATTTCATCTGCTATCATAAGTGCCGTACCGCTGGGTGCGTCAATCTTCTGATTGTGGTGCTTTTCTATTATTTCAATATCAAAATTACCCTCTAAAATCGCCGCAGCCTTTTTTACCAGGCTGATAAGCAGGTTAACACCTACCGACATATTGGCTGAGTAGAACACGGGCATCTTTTTCGATATTGTCTCCAACTTTGTCCGCTGTACCTCGTCAAGTCCGGTGGTTGCCTCAACAAGTGGGATTCTCCGCTCGGAGCAGAAATCCATTACCTTATCCGCCGCTGCGGGGTTTGAAAAGTCAATCACCACATCCGCCTTTTCCGTAACTGCTGACAAGTCGTCATACACAGGATAGGCGCAGGATTGTGTATTGATATCATAACCGCACACGATGGTTGCGGTGCCGTCTTTTTCAAGCACAGACGTAATCACCTTGCCCATCTTACCGTTGCAACCGCTTAAAAGCACATTTATCATTTGTATCACTCCAATTATTTACAGTTTAAAACCGTAGTCAGCAAGTGCCTGTCTGAGGCGCTTTTCGTTTGCCTCTTCCATCTCACACAGAGGAAGTCTTAACTCGCCCAGGCAGTGCCCTAAAATACCCATAGCAGTCTTTACGGGGATAGGATTAACCTCGCAGAACAGTGCCTCTATAACGGGGAGCATTTTAATCTGCATATCAAGAGCCTCTTCCGTTTTGCCGTCAAAATAAAGTTCGGTCATATCGTGCATCTGCCTCGGGGCAATATTTGCCATAACAGATATTACACCCTTACCGCCCGATGCAAGAACGGGAACAACTATATCGTCGTTACCGGAATAGACGTCTATTCTGTCTCCGCAGAGGGCTTTTATTTTAAGTACTCTGGAAATATCGCCACTGGCCTCTTTTACAGCAACGATATTGTCTATCTCGGAAAGTATCTTAACCGTTTCGGGTTTAAGGTCTGTGCCGGTACGGGTTGGCACATTATACAAAATACAGGGCAAAGACATACTCTGCGCAATCTTGGTATAATGCTTAACCAGACCCTTCTGTGTCGCCTTGTTATAATAGGGCGTAACCAGCAGAACCGCATCGGCGCCAAGGCGCTCCGCCTCCTGCGAAAAGGCGATGGCGTGGGCATTGTCATTACTGCCCGTTCCCGCAATAACGGGAACTGCTCCCGCCACTTTTTTTACGGTATAATCTATTACCGAAAGGTGTTCATCATCGGCAAGGGTACAGGATTCGCCCGTAGTGCCGCAAACGGCTATGGCGTCTGTACCGTTGTCGAGTTGGTATTGTAAAAGTCTGTCAAGAGATTCAAAATCTACTTTTCCTTTGTTGAAAGGTGTTACAAGAGCCACACAGGACCCCCGAAAAATAGTTCTATCCATACACTCTTTCCCCTTTACCTAATTACCTCAAATTATTTTGATTCGTTCATCTCAATAAGTTTCTGTGCAATCTGTACCGCATTTGTCGCAGCACCTTTTCTGATGTTGTCTGCTACAACCCAAAGGTTCACTCCGCTTTCAACACTTTCGTCACGTCTGATTCTGCCTACAAATACCTCGTTTTTGCCTTTGGCGTTGATTGCCATGGGGTATACTGCATTGGCAATATCATCTTCAACAACAAGACCTTCCATATTTGCAAGAACGCCTTTGAGTTCGTCTAAGTCAAACTGCTCATAAAACTCTACGTTTATAGACTCGCTGTGGCAGTCAAAAACAGGAACTCGTACTGTTGTTGCAGTAATCTTCATATCATCGTCATGAAGAATCTTGCGCGTTTCGTTAACCATTTTCATTTCTTCTTTGGTGTATCCATTATCGAGGAAAACGTCTATCTGGGGCAGACAGTTATTAGCGATGGGATGATTGAACTTTTTGGGCGCTTCGCCTTTGAGTCCGTTCTCCAAATCCATATATCCGCCCATACCCGCGCCGGATACAGCCTGGTATGTAGAATAAACTACTCTCTTGATTCTGTACTTATCGTGAAGCGCTTTAAGAGGCACCATAGCCTGAATAGTTGAGCAGTTGGGGTTTGCAATGATACCGTTATTCCATGCGATATCCTCGGGATTAACCTCCGGCACTACGAGAGGCACTTTGGGGTCCATTCTCCATGCGCTTGAATTGTCAATTACCACGCAGCCCTTTGATGCGGCGATAGGGGCAAACTTTTCACTGGTAGAGCCACCTGCGGAGAAAAGTGCTATATCAATATCTTTATCAAATGAACTTTCTGTAAGTTCCTCTATAACGTAATCCTTACCCATAAACCGTACTGTCTTACCGGCACTGCGGGCAGACGCCATAAGGTAATAATTTTCTACGGGGAGATTAACCTCTTCCAATACTTTTAA
>SVKG01000020.1 GCA_015068565.1 Oscillospiraceae bacterium
CCCTGGGCACAATGGCTCACAGTTGGGTGCAGATGTTCGATAGTGAATACGAGGCTTTCAAGGCTTATGTAAGGACATACCCCAATAACTGTACTTTGCTTATTGACACATATAACGTGCTCAAATCAGGACTTCCCAATGCCATAAGGGTTTATAAGGAAGAACTTATTGATAAAGGTATGCGCCCCGGCGGAGTGCGTATTGATTCGGGAGATATTACATATCTCACAAAGAAAATCCGCGCAGAACTTGACAAAAATGGTATGCCTGATTGTAAAATCACCGCTACCAACTCACTTGACGAGTATATCATCCGCGACTTGCTGTCGCAGGGTGCACCTATCGACACCTTCGGCGTAGGTGAGCGTATGATAACATCAAGTTCCGATCCGGTTTTCGGCGGTGTGTATAAACTTGCGTCGGTATACGACGGTGATAAGGAAATCCCTAAAATCAAGATTTCCGAGAATATCGCCAAGATAACCACCCCCTGTAATAAAAAGATTTGCCGTCTGTACGAAAATTCCACGGGCAAAGCGATATGCGATGTGCTTCTTTTAAATGATGAGCCCATACCCGACGGCAGTCCTTATGAGATTTTCGATCCTGAGCACACCTGGAAGCGCAAAACAGTGGAAGATTATTATGTAAAAGAACTGCTGGTTCCCGTTTTCCAAAAGGGTAAGTGTGTTTACGAATCCCCGTCAGTAGAGGAAATCCGTAATTTCTGCAAGGAGCAGGTAGACACTTTGTGGGACGAGGTAAAGCGTTTTGAAAATCCCCATAAGTACTATGTAGACCTTTCCCTGCCTCTGTGGGAAATCAAACAGTCACTGCTGAGCAAAAAGAATAAATGAGTATAAATTAAAGTCCTCTGTCATATATTGTGACAGAGGATTTTTATGTGTAAAGGAGAAGGAAAATGGAAGATAAAAAAACCATACGGACAGTCAAGAGTGAGCCGGTACATAATATTATTATGGAAAGCCGTCATAAACTCAGCGTGTCGGGAGTAAATGATGTAGAAAGTTTTAATGAAGAGGAGATAGTACTGCATACCGATATGGGCGCTCTGATAATAAAAGGTGCACAGTTGCATATAAACAAGTTGAGTGTTGAGATAGGTGAGGTTTCCATGGAGGGAAACATCGACAGTATGGAGTATTCTGATAAAAGGACAAACAAAGGCGCCGGACTGCTCAGCAGAATGTTCAGATAAACAGGAGGAAAAATATGTTTTTGTCAAGCAGACACGAGATGCTTGTGTTACTTGGCACCTTTGCAGGAGGTATGGTGCTGGGTGTTGTATTCGATTTTTTCCGTATTATGCGCAAAAACTTCAAAGGTGCATCTTCGGCGGTGTGGTTGCAGGACATCCTTATGTGGACAGTTGCGCTTGGGGTGGTGTGTGCCACACTGTTTATGACCAATAGCGGACAGATAAGGTGGTACGAATTTCTGGGGATGGGTACGGGCCTTGCGGTGTACATACTTGCTTTAAGCAGTTTTGTTATATCCGTATCCACAGCAATCATAAGTTTTTTTAAAAAGGTGTTGAGCATTTTTGTAAAGGTGCTGATTGTCCCCGTTGGCTTTGTGGTAAAAGTGCTGACAGTGCCCGTAAAATTTGTGATTAAGTGGATGAAAAAGCCCCTGTCCCGTGTGAAACTTTTAAAAATCATAATTTCAACAAAATTTCACAAGTTTTTCAAGAAGAATTGACTTTACAACAGATACAAAATATTGTATAATATTTGTGGTCAATTAAAACGGAGGAGTGGTTTGTGAATGAAAAAGCGCAATGTGAACAAGAACGTGTTAAAGAAAATCCTTGTACTTGTCCTTATCAGCGTTGCAGCAGTAGTGTTTATAAATCAGTTCAGCCGGATTAATTATTATAACGGACAGATAAAGGAACTTGAAGGCAAGATTGCCGAGCAGGAACAAATCGGCAAAGAACTTTCTGACAAGCAGGACGTGTATTCTTCCAAAGAGCATGTGGAGAAAATCGCCAGGGATGAACTTGGGATGCTTCGTGCCAATGAGAAAGTATACATAGATTCTAATCAGCAGTAAGGCACATGCGAATCCTTGGGAGGCACAGCGGTTTATGGAATGGAACATTGGTGACGTGGTAGAAGGTAAGATAACAGGAATATCCAAATTCGGTGCATTTGTAGAGATAGCACCCGGCAGCGTAGGACTTGTGCACATATCGGAGATTTCAAACGTGTACATATCTGATATAAATGATGTTTGTAGCGTTGGCGACACTGTCAGCGTAAAGATTATTTCTACGGAAAAAGGCAAGTTGTCCCTGTCTATCAAGCAGACTCTTTCCGAGGCTACCCCTGTAAAGAGGGAACGCAGAGAGCGTAAACCCTCCGCCCCCCGTGAAAAATACCGCTCACCCGGCAGACCCGGAGATGCAGTGTGGGAGGCAGCATCTTCTGATGCGGATATGTCTTTTGAGGATAAACTCAATAAGTTCAAGATGGCAAGTGACGAAAAACTTCTGGCGCTCAAACGTAAGAATAATATGGACGGCAAACGCAGAAGCCGTAAAGGTGCCGCGCCTGTAATTTAAAAAACACGAATAAACCGGAACAAATTGAATATAATATACATATAAGCATTGCAGGAAAAAGAAAAAAACCGTTGACAAAGGCAATAAAGTATGCTATTATATATAATGCATCAAGCCGGAGTGGCGGAACTGGCAGACGCACAGGACTTAAAATCCTGCGAAGCTAACCCTTCGTACCGGTTCGATTCCGGTCTCCGGCATTACTCGTTGCAAAAATAAAATTAAATATATCGCGGGATGGAGCAGTCTGGTAGCTCGTCGGGCTCATAACCCGAAGGTCGTTGGTTCAAATCCGGCTCCCGCAACTAAAAATATGCACACCGTTTGGTGTGCATATTTTTTGTGCAAGAGATGAACTTTAACTTCCCCACCTATGAGGGTTATGAGCCCGAGGGCGAATAACTTGCTTTGACATCGAGCGCTCACAGTGTGAGAAGAAGCGAGATGTCAAAGGGGCAGAGGTCACGAGCCACCGCAGATTATTCTGCGATAAGTGGCGAGTGGGTACCACAACCCGAAAGGTCGTTGGTTCAAATCCGGCTCCCGCAACTAAAAATATGCACACCGTTTGGTGTGCATATTTTTTGTGGTTGTGAGAAACAGTGTTTTCCTCCACGACCTTCGGGTTCCCGAAGGGGAACGAGGTGAGCGCGTCCGGTGGACGAAAAAGCGAACCGAGAGAGCTGCCGCGGTCGAAAGCCGTAGCAGGTTATCCTGCGGAGAACGGCTTTCGGGCAACCGCAAAGGGACGTTGATATAAATTACTCTTGTGCAACTAAAAAAGGCATCCAAGAGGATGCCTTTTTTAGTTAAAACGATGAGTGCAATAGGTTGTCTCATTGATATATTTTTAAATATCACTGATAAGATTGTTTATCTCGTTTTTTATGTTATTGCTAAGAATATGATTAAAATTGTTGATCTTTTCAATTTTTTTGAAAGAGTATAAATTTAAAGTTATTTTTTTGTATGGAAGTTGAAAAAACTTAATATATTCAAAAAGTTTTGAAAGATTGATTCTAAGATTGTTGTTTTCCCATCTATACCATACTTCTTCAAATTTATCTTCTTTTTCTTTGTATAATAAATAAAGGACATTTATAAAAGTTTCATTGGGGATAAAATAAATATCAGTAAGATAATTGGATTTAATTACTATTACCAGATCTTCTTCGTATACATAACTTAAGAATAATTTCAAACGTTGTAAAAAGGCTTCAGTTTTTTTATGCTGCTTTATGGGAATTAATACATTATCTCTAATTTGTTTTTTTGAACCCAATCCGCTTTTTCTATCCCCTAATTTTGACAATTCTGCATCGGTGAGAATGCCTTTAAACAAAGCTCTAAAGGAAAAACTACCAACATTTAATTCATTATTAACAGAACGATTTATTATTTTTCCGAATTCATCATAATTTTTTCCTTTAAGTGTTTTTAACGATATATTATATCCGTTTATAGAGGCGTCAGCCTTTTCTCTTTTATTTCCGCACAAATCCGAAGAGATATTCCAGTCTTCTTCAATTGTAAAGATATCATACTTAAGGATTCCATCTGTTGGTTTTGGGTTTTCTCGATTTTTGTCATCAGAACAGGAGGTGCCGAAAAGGGAACAAAAAATATCTTCAAACTCCCTTGGGGAAGTATGGCGGTCTCTAACATCTTCGGAAGAAACAAAACTGTATAAAATCTGATAAATCATATTGGCAGAAGGAGAGTTTTTTATTTCGGCTTCATTTTTTAATGTTTCAAAAAAACAGTATAATTGTTTTAGATTATGAGGAGTTGAATTCAATCCTGCTTTTTTCATAATTTTCATACCTAACAAGTCTAAGTTTTCTATTAAGTATTTATCTAATAACATAAATAGGCCTCCTAAAAAATAATAGTTATTTATAAGTGCTCATACCCATATATGAGGGCAAAGTTTATATTGAGACATTGTTAACAATTAGTTGACAAAAAACATATCAAGAATTATAATATAATTTATGAACCAATATATTTATTAGTTGTGATAAAACAGTCCGTTTTGTGTGAACAAGCATAGTTTAATCGTTTGGTATTAGCGAAAAATATTAGGTAAATATCGGAGGAAAAAATGAACATTGTTTCTTTTTTTGCAGGGGCAGGAGGAATGGACCTTGGATTCTGCTTCGCCGGTCATAATGTGATTTGGGCTAATGATTTTGATCAAGCAGCGGTAAATACATATAATAATAACATTGGGAAATATTTAAATCACGAGGCTAATTGTTGTGATATTGTGAAACTTTTAGATAAATCCAAAGAGGATATTAATAAAATAATTCCAAATTGTGATGTGATTATAGGGGGGTTCCCTTGTCAAGGGTTTACTATCGCAAATTTAAATCGTAGTATGAGTGATGATAGGAATTTTTTGTATATGCAATTACTTAAAGGGATCTCTGTCAAGCAACCTCCTTTTTTTATTTTAGAAAACGTAAAAGGCTTGGAAAACATTGATGGTGGACGAGTTCTCCCTATGATTATAAAAGATCTTGAAAACGCAGGGACTTTGAACTCAAAAATATTCCCCGGCGACGGGCCTGGTTACCTTGTAGTATATAATGTGCTAAACGCCTATGATTTTGGGGTTCCTCAAAATAGAGAAAGGGTTATAATTTTAGGCGTCAGAAATGATGTTGAACTTGGGAGTTTAGAGAAACATGTAGCGGAAAAACCTTTTTCGAAAACCAAACCTAACAAAAAATTGTTTATCGAACCAACTCATAGTGATAAGTCTGTAATTAAAGAATCGGTGTTGCCAAAAGATAAGATGAACAGGATGTATACTGATTGGGTAAAATCTATTAATGTCAAAGATTACTACAAGCCGTCAGATGTGCTTTTTGCAGCAACAACCTTGAAAGATGCCATTGGGGATATTCCTTGGAATTACGAAGACAATACGACTTTTCACAATCACTGTGGAAGTAAATGCAAAGTAAAGATTGCAAATCATATAGGCAATAGAGCGACCAAATGGGATCATAGAGGGCCCACTATAATGGGCCGAGGAAGCGGCACGGGTGGTCCGTTAATCCCCCCGCATCCCGAACAGCATCGCCGTCTATCGATCAGGGAAGTGGCACGAATTCAAACTTTCCCAGATGATTTTATATTTTGCGGTAGCAATTCCGAATGCTATCGTCAAATTGGGAACGCTGTGCCTGTGTTGTTGGCATATAATGTTGCTCGTATATTAACAGAACGCGAAGAAAGTGGATTACCTTACTAAGAAAATAATGGCATGAAATCTCTGCCGTTATTTTTGTTTATATGAATTTATTAATCTTCCAAAAATAATTTATATGTTTCAATTTGGAGCGCGTTTGCGATTCTCTGAATATTATCAAGTGAAATACTTCTCCTAAAACATTCAATATCGCTGATATATGTTCTATGTAATCCGCAAAGTTCTGCAAACTTTTCTTGTGATACTTTCTTTTCAGTGCGAAATTTACGCACATTAGTGCCAAAAACTTTTATAATATCCATTTTTAACCACCTCTTGTGTATTTTACGTCAAAGAACACAATAAGTCTACACACAATGAGTGTAATATTTTCTGTGAAATTGCGGTGTGCCAAATTTAGACGTAGATGCGAAACACCTCCGCAACACTTTAATAGAAAACATTTGGGGACGTTGCACATCAGTGTACGTCCTCTTTTGTTTTGTCCGCAAATGAATCCGGTAACCCCCATTATCATCACCACTTTATATTTGCAAAAATCTCCCGTATATGATACACTTAAACAAATGCTTAAATTAGACGGGGGAGCAAGATTATGAGCATAAAGAAACTACTTATAACCGGATTTGAACCATTTGACGGGCAGAGCATCAATCCGTCCTGGGAGGCGGTGTCGCGTTTGCCGGAGAAGATAGGCGAATACACTGTTACAAAACTAAAAATCCCCGTGGAATTTTCCAGAGGTGCCGAGTGTGTTATTAAAAAAGCAGAGGAAATTTCACCTGACGTTATTCTCTGTGTAGGTCAGGCAGGGGGAAGAGAGAAAATATGTTTTGAGCGCATTGGCGTAAATATCCGCAACGCTTCAATAGCGGACAATGCCGGAGTAAAACCGACAGACGAACCCATTATAAAAGACGGGCGTGAGGCGTTTTTCTCTACTGTCGCAAACAGGCAGATGGTTGATGCGGTTAAAGATAAGGGGATTGCCTGTGCAATGTCTTATCATGCGGGGGCATACGTTTGCAACGATGTTTTGTATACTCTTCTGCACAGATTCAACGGCACGGACGTAAAGGTTGGATTTATCCACGTTCCCTATCTCCCCGAGCAGACTACAAAGGGAGAGCCGTGTATGGAACTTGACGAAATTGTAGTGGCACTTAACTGTGCAATAGAGGCTTTGTAAAAATAGAGATATCCGCATAAAAGGAAATATAATATGAAAAAACAATACACAATCCCTGTGTTTGTGCCCCATATCGGTTGTCCCCACAGTTGTGTTTTCTGCAATCAGAACACTATTACGGGGGCAGAGAGTGTGGTCACGGCGGAAACCGTCAGGGAAACGGTTGAACAACATCTTGAATATATCGGAAACTCTGCATCTTATGTGGAGGTAGCGTTTTTTGGCGGGAGTTTTACGGGTATAGATATGACTTTGCAGACGAGCCTTTTGGAGGCGGCGTATGAGTTTGTAGCGGATGGCAGAGTAGACGGGCTCCGTTGCTCTACCCGTCCTGATTTTATAACTCCCGAAATCCTTGAAAATCTTAAAAAATACGATATGAAAACTATCGAACTGGGTGTGCAGTCCACAGACAGCGAAGTGCTTTTAAAATCTGCCCGTGGACATAGCCGTGAGGATGTTTTTGCCGCATCACGCCTTATAAAGGAATACGGCTTTGACCTGGGACTTCAAATGATGCCGTTTCTGCCCGGTGATACGAGGGAGAAAACATTGCAGACTGCGAGGGATATAATTTCTCTTGCGCCGCAGTGTGTGCGGATTTACCCTACGCTTGTGGTAAAAGGCACAGCCCTTTACACAATGTACGAAAGGGGCTCCTACTCCCCCGCAGAACTTGAAAGTGCGGTGGAGATTTGCGCCGAACTTACGGAGATGTTTGAAGATGCGGGTATAGATGTTATCCGCATAGGATTGCAGACGACGGACAGTATAAACGCTGCAACGGTTAAAGGTCCTTACCACGAGGCGCTGGGAGAACTTGTTTACAGCCGTATATATCGGCACAGGATAGAAAAATATATCGCAGACAGAGGCGCTGAGGGGGACTTTATATACTATGTTCCCCCGGGTGATGTATCAAAAGCGGTAGGCCACAAAAAGGCGAACACCGAGTATTTTAAACAGAAGTATAACATAGACATAACAATACGGGAAAAGCAGAGATAATATCTCTGCTTTTTTGCTTTAAATCCATATTGAAAAACCTTTTGGGATGTGGTACAATTATAGTGGTGAAAAATATTTACAAGGGAGTATGTAAATGTATTTAAAAGACATTTCTGTTCAGGGGTTTAAATCCTTTGCGGACAGGACTGATTTGCAGTTCGGTTCGGGAATAACTGCCATAGTAGGGCCTAACGGCAGCGGAAAGAGTAATGTTTCCGATGCGGTGCGTTGGGTACTTGGAGAGCAAAGCGCCAAGACACTTCGCGGTTCCAATATGCAGGACGTTATTTTTTCGGGAACTCAGAAGCGTAAGGCTCTGGGTTTTGCCGGTGTTACCATAACCCTTGATAATTCCCGCAAAGATTTGCCCGTTGACAGTGACGAGGTTAAAATCACAAGACGTGTTCACCGCAGCGGCGAGAGCGAATATCTTATAAATAATGTGCCTTGCAGACTCAAAGATGTGCACGAACTTTTTATGGATACGGGCCTTGGCAGGGACGGGTATTCCCTTATCGGTCAGGGCAGAATTGACGAGATACTTTCGTCAAAATCGGAGGACCGTCGCCGTATATTTGAAGAGGCGGCAGGAATAAGTAAATATAAATACAAAAAAATCGAGGCAGAGCGTAAGTTGGAGCAGACGGAAGATAACCTTCTGCGCATCAAAGATATCATTGTAGGTTTGCAGGATCAGATAGGCCCTTTGGAGGAGCAGTCGAGGAAGGCGCGTGAGTATCTTGACTTGCGGGAGAAACTTAAAGGGCTTGATGTTAATGTTGCAATAAGCGGTATTGACCGTTGCAGAGAAAATATCAAAGAATGCACAGGCCACCTTTCCGTGGCACTTGCCCAACTTAATGATGAAAAAAGACAGGCGGAAAAACTTGACGTTGAGGCGGAACAGGCAGAGGCAGAACTCACTGCGCTTATGGAACGCATCAATGCCGTTACTGATGAACTTTTTGAAGCGGAGCGAAACAGCGGTAATATCAAAACCCGTGTTGATTTGCTTAAAAACAATATTGCCAACAGCGAGGAAAACATCGGCAGAATCAATAGTGAGATAGAGGAACTCATCGCAAAGGGCGAAGCCACAGAAGAAGAGATAAAAAAGCAAATGTCTGCACTGGAAGAGAGCCGTGTAAAAAGGGAAGAAGCCGCCCGAGCAGTTGAATCAGCCGAGGCAGAGGGCAAGGCAGAGGATGAGGAGATAAAGGAAAAGTACGCCTTACTGCAACAGAAAAACGAAGAACTTTCGGGTGTTTTAAACCGCATCTCAACTTTAAAAGCGGAGAAGAACAGCCTGGAAGTTTTGTGTGATAATTTCAGCCGCAGAAGTACGTCTGTGCAGACAGAGTATGAAGAAAAACTGAATTTAAAATCAGATGCGGAAAAAGAGATATCGTCTTTAAACGAAAAACTTTCCGCCGCGGCCACCCGCAAAAGTGAGCATCAGGCGGGGCTTGAAAAACTTAAAAAAGAATACTTTGCCCTGACGGAAGAACTTGGCAAAGCAAAGGAAGACCTTAACGGTTTAGCATCGGAGTTTAACGAAAAGCAATCGAAGAAGAACGCCTTGGAAGACCTTGAAAAAGGATATGAGGGATATTACAGAAGTGTAAAAGCCGTTATCGGCAAAAACTTTAAAGGTGTCCACGGCGTAGTTTCAAAACTTATAGATGTTGAAAGCAAGTATGCCGTTGCCATAGAAATCGCATTGGGTAACGCCATACAGAATATCGTAGTCGATACCGAGGACGATGCCAAAAGGTGCATTGAGTTTTTAAAGAGAGAAAATGTGGGCAGAGCCACTTTTTTACCCATTTCGACCGTTTCGGGCACACCTCTTGAAAAAGTCCCCGAGGGTGAGAGGGGTTGCCTTGGTCTTGCCTGTGACCTTATGGATTGCGACAGCAAATACAAAGATATTTTTGTGCAGTTGCTTGGCAGATGTGTGATTGCCGACAGTATAGATAACGCCGTGGCAATTGCCCGTAAGTATAAGTATAAATTTAAGATAGTAACCCTTGGCGGCGATGTGGTTGCCGCGGGAGGTTCTATGACGGGCGGCAGCATAAGCCAGAATCAGAAACTCCTCAGCCGAAGCAAAGATATCGAAAAACTCAAAGTCGAACTTGCCGCAATAGAAAAGCAGATTGACAAAAAAGAAGACCACATAGATAAAATCAACGGCAAAATCAAAGAAATCGCTGCACAAAAGCAGGTGTTTGACGACGGTATTGTAGAGTGCGACCACGAGCAGGTACGCCTGAGCGCCGCCATTGAGCAGAAAGAGTCCACCGCGGCAGAACTTGACAAAGCCATCTCGGCACTTCGTGATGAAAGCGGCAATGTTGTAAAAGAGATAGACTCCATTAAGGAAAAAAGCGAACAGATTGCCACAGATATTGTGTCTTGTGAAGAGGCGGTATCCCTTATGAGGAAAACCATCACCGAAGCGGAGAGGGAGTATATCGACCTGGAAAACAAGCGTGATGACAGAGCAAGAGCGATTACAAATCTCAAAGTAGAGTATGCCAATCTTACCAAGGACGCGGAACTTGTGGCGGAGCGCTGCGAGAATATGCGGAGCAATATGGTGTCCTTCGGTGAGCAGATAAAATCAAGAGAAGCAGAAAAAGTTGCCATAATGGGTAACATAGAGGAACTTAAACGGCAGATAGATGAAGCAAGTAGCGAGGCGGCATCGTCACAAACAAGCAGAGACGGTCTGGGCAAAGTTTTAGCAGACTGCAAGGATAAACACGAGAAAGACTCTGCCGCTCTTAAAGAACTGCGCAAAAGAGGCAAGGAGCAGAGTGAACTTGTATATATTCTGAATCAGGAGATTTCGAGGATAGAGAACAAACTTTCAAAATTCGAACTTGAAAGTGAGCAGATTATAAACAGGCTGTGGGAAGACTATGAACTTACCTACACGACTGCTCAGGAGTATAAAAAGGCGGATATCAACTTAAACGAAGCCGCCCGTGAGGCGAAGGCGTTAAAGGGAAGTATAAAAGCGCTGGGCAACATAAACATAGACGCCATAGACGAGTATAAGGCGGTAAAGGAAAAATACGACTTTATGTCGGGGCAGAAAGAGGACCTTGACCAGTCCAAGGCGAAACTTGAAAAGATTATTGACGAGATGCAGCGTGAGATGACAACGCGGTTTAAAGAATCCTTTGCCCTTATAAAGGAGAAATACGATGTTGTTTTCAAACAACTTTTCGGTGGCGGAACGGCAAAACTTTCGCTTACAGACCCATCAAACGTGCTGGAAAGCGGAATCGAGATAGAAGTTCAGCCACCGGGCAAAAAGTTGCAGAGTCTGTTGCTCCTGTCGGGCGGAGAGAGGGCGTTTTCGGCAATTGCGCTCCTGTTTGCTGTACTTGAAGTGCGACCCACACCGTTTTGTATTTTAGACGAGGTAGAGGCGGCACTTGACGATGTAAACGTGTACCGTTTTGCCGATTATGTTAAAAAGTACAGCCGCAAAACCCAGTTTATCGTGGTAACACACCGCCGCGGAACGATGGAGGCGGCAGACATAATGTACGGCGTAACCATGCAGGAAAAGGGTGTTTCAAAGGTACTTAAATTACAACTGGAACAGATGGAGGAATAAAATGTTTAAGTTTCTTAAAAAAGGCAAAAACGGGGAACCGGACACAATAGCGGTTGTGGAAACACCGCCCACTCTCGCGGAAGACGACGAAAGGTATAAAGAAGATTTTATAAAAGAGAACCCGGACTTTGTCCCTGTTGAAGATACTCCGGCAGAAAAGGCCGACGACAAAAAAGGCTTTTTTGCCAGACTTGCCGACGGACTGCAAAAGACGAGAAGTTCCATTAACGATAGAATCGACAGTGTTTTCAAAGCCTTTGTAAAGGTTGATGAGGAACTTTTTGAAGAACTTGAAGAAGCCCTTATCTGCGCAGATGTAGGCGTTACAACATCCCTTTATATAATAGAGCGGTTGAGGGATACCGTTAAAGAGCGCCGTATTACCGAAAGCGAACAGGTAAAAGGCGTTATCAAAGAGATTATATGCGATATTTTAAATACCGGAAATAACGAACTCACCCTTAAAGGTGCTCCTGCCATTGTGCTTGTGATAGGCGTAAACGGAGTGGGCAAAACCACCTCAATCGGCAAACTTGCCGCGCGACTGACTGCCGAGGGCAAAAAGGTGATTCTCGGTGCGGGAGATACGTTCCGTGCTGCTGCGGCGGACCAGTTGCAGATATGGGCACAGCGGGTAGGCTGTGATATTATACGCCTTCAAGAGGGTGCAGACCCTGCCGCGGTTGTATTCGATACCATTTCGGCGGCAAAAGCCAGAGAGGCGGATGTTATAATCTTTGACACTGCGGGAAGACTCCATAATAAGAAAAACCTTATGGATGAACTTAACAAAATATCAAGAGTGATTGAAAGAGAACTCCCCGAAAGTTTTAAAGAAATACTCCTCGTTCTCGATGCCACTACCGGTCAGAACGCGGTTTCACAGGTTAAGCAGTTCCGCGAGGCGGCAGGTATCACAGGTATAATCCTTACAAAACTTGACGGCACCGCCAAGGGCGGTATAGTAATCGCCATATCCCACGAGGAAAAAATCCCCGTTAAGTTTATCGGTGTAGGCGAAGGGGTAGAGGATATGCAGCCTTTTAACCCCACGGATTTTGCAAATGCAGTGTTTGGCGAATAAAATACGGAGTTGATGCAGATGACCTTTTACGATGCGAATCTTGACAAGAAATCTAAAAAAATCAGTATTATAACCTTAATATGTGCGGTACTGATTTTTGCGCTTGTCCTTTGTATGCACCTTTATATACAGGTACAGGAAACCCGCGAACTGGGCGAAAAGTTCCTCACGGTTTTCTGGACTAATTTTGTTGTACGCTCGGCTTTTCAGTCGCTGAGTTTTTGCATAACATTCATACTGTTTTATTTAAGCACTTACTTCGTGTGCCGCAATATCAAAAAAACCGACAGCCCCGTGCTTTATATTCTTGACCGTTTCTGGGGCAGGGTTGCGGTGTGCGTGGTACTGTCTGCCGTTGCCAGCAGTTTTATCAGCGAAACTGTTTACAGCAGATACCTTATGTTTAAAAGCAGTACGGAATTTGGACTGGTAGACCCTATCTTCGGGCACGATATCGGCTATTATATTTTCAGCAGACCGTTCCTTGATGCGCTCGTTGGCAGTGTTATCTCTGTGTGGATGGTAATAGTGTTGTACTGCCTGGTTTGCTATGTAGTGGCGTACGCCGTAAACAAACTCCTCAAATTCCAGAGGATTTCCGAGATGAAACCCGTTGTAGTTCATAACGCGGTAAATATCGTTATCTACTTCCTGCTTACTGCCGTAACATACAAATTCCGCAGTGAAGAGGTGCTTTACTCCAATGTAGGTGACTTTGCAGGAGCAGGTTATACCGCTATAAATGTATGGTATAACTTCTATCGTGTTGCACCGTTTTTGCTTATTGCCATAGTAGGGGTTACACTGTTTTTTATGTTCAGGGGCAAGTATAAGGCTATGTTTATTTCTGCGGCGGTATACCCTGTAATCCTTATAGCGGTATCCCTTACGGCAGTGGCTGTACAGAACCTGATAGCCGAGCCTAACGAAGCCGTTAAGGAGCGTCCGTATCTTGAACATAACATAACCTATACAAAACTTGCCTATGGCTTAACTAACGTCCGTGAGACGGAATATAGTGCCGACACCGAACTGACAAGCGCTGACCTTACCGCAAACAAGAGCAGTTTTGACAGTATAAGGATTACCGATTTTGACGCTACCGTTGATGCCGTAAACTCCTTGCAGGGCATACGCAATTACTATAAATTCAACGACGCTGATATAACCAGGTATAATATAGACGGCAAACCCACCATGGTATCTGTGGCGGTGCGGGAGATTGATAAGGATAATCTGTCGGATTCTTCCAAAAACTACGCTAACGAAGTTTTCCGCTTTACTCATGGCTTCGGCGTGGTTATGAGTCCTTTAAACAGGGTCACCACCGAGGGACAGCCAGACTTTTTGATTAAAGATATTCCTACCGTATCCGTCAGCGGTGCTCCTGAGATAAGTCAGCCCCGGGTTTACTATGGCGAAACGTATGACGACTATGTTGTTGTAAATTCCACCATCAAAGAGATTGACTATTACGAAAACTCCGAGGAAGTGGAATACTCCTACGAGGGCAAAGGCGGAATAAAACTGGGATTTTTCAACAGACTTCTGTATTCAATCAAAAACGGCGATTTCAGGATGTTCATTTCCCAGTTTGTAACGGGCGAAAGTAAAATACTCATAAACCGCAACGTAAGGGAAAGAGTGCAGAAAGCCGCACCATTCCTGACTTTTGATACCGACCCCTATATAGTAATAGATAGCAGCGGCAGACTCAAATGGATAATAGACGCCTACACCACATCGTCTTATTACCCTTACTCCCAGAACTTTGGCGATATAAACTATATCCGTAACAGTGTAAAAGCCGTAGTAGATGCCTATGACGGAAATATCGAACTGTATGTAACAGACAACACAGACCCCCTTATCCGGACGTATATGAAGATGTACCCGGGTGTGTTTACGGATGCGCCCTTGCCCGAGGATATTGCTGAGCATACAGTGTACCCCGAGTATCTGTTTACCATACAGGCGCAGATGTACGCCCGATACCATGTATCAAACCCCAACACCCTTTATAACAAATCTGACCAGTGGGTATTTTCAAGAGAGAAGCACGGCAAAGACGAGCAGGATATAGTGCCCTACTATAACCTTATGGATGTTGGCGAACTGGGTGGCGACAGTAATTTTATAATAATGGTGCCCTATACCCTTGCCAACAAAAACAATATGGTGGGATGGCTTGCGGCAAGTTGTGACAGAGACAGTTACGGCAATCTTGTTGCATACCACTTCCCCAAGGGCAAAAATGTCTACGGCACGTTGCAGATAGAAAACAGAATAGACAGCGACCCCACTATCTCGCGTGAAATGACACTGTGGGGACAGGGCGGATCGAATGTAATCCGTGGTAATATGCTTGTTGTTCCCATAGGCGGAGCGCTTGTATATATCGAGCCTATCTATATTGCCTCGGGCAATAGCGCCGGGGTGGGCGGAACTATCCCCGAACTTAAAAGAGTCATCGTTGCCTACGGCGACAAAATTGCCATGGAGCCGACTTTGGCAGAGGCATTGGAAACAGTGTTTGACGGCAGCACACCGCCCGTTGTGAGCATCCCTGACGACACATCGGATACAGAAACACCCATACCCCCCCAAGAAGAAACTCCCGCTGATGAAAATGTAGATCTTGACAATGTTATAGACCGCGTAATAGACGGTTACAGAAAAGCCATGGAAAACAGTCAGTCGGGTAACTGGAAAGACTTTGGCGATAATATGCAGCAGTTAGACGATATGATAAAGCAACTGGAAGAATACCGCAACAGATAAAAATTTGTAAAAAAAAGATTTTTTTTGCAAATATACTTGAAATTTCCGCCAAAAACAAATACAATAGTGTTGTATGACTTGTTTCGGCGTAAATTGTAGTAGGTCGGGACGGAAATTAAGGGAGGACTTTTACAAATGATAGCTCACGGTAAAAACATCAAAATATTTACTGCAAATTCAAATCCTGAGTTTGCCAAGAAAATCTCGGACCATCTCGGTCTTGCAATCGGTAAGTCTGAGGTAGGCAAGTTTTCCGACGGTGAGATATTTGTAAATATAGGAGAAACTGTTCGTGGTAGTGATGTATTTGTGGTGCAGTCCACATGCTCACCTGTTAACGATAATATAATGGAACTGCTCATTATGATTGACGCGTTCAAACGTGCATCAGCGGGTAGAATCACTGCGGTAATTCCTTATTTCGGATATGCCAGACAGGACAGAAAGGCAAAGGCGAGAGACCCGATTTCAGCCAAACTCGTTGCAGACCTTATTGCGACAGCCGGTGCAGACAGGGTGCTTACAATGGATTTACACGCGCCACAGATTCAGGGCTTTTTCAATATTCCTGTTGACCACCTTCTCGGTATGCCGGTGCTCAGCAAATACTATAAAAACAAGATTAAATCCTCCGGAAACGAAACTATCGTTGTATCCCCTGACCTTGGCAGCGTAACAAGAGCAAGAGCCTTTGCGCAGAAGATAGACGTACCCCTTGCAATTGTGGACAAACGCCGTCCCAAGGCAAACGTGTCAGAGGTTATGAACATCATCGGTGATATCAAAGATAAAGATATCATCCTTTTAGACGATATGATAGACACCGCAGGTACAATAGTAAACAGTGCCAAAGCCCTTAAAGAAAGAGGCGCCAAAAACGTATATGCGTGTTGTACTCATGCAGTTCTCTCAGGCCCCGCTATTGAAAGAATCCGCGATTCAGTCATTGACGAACTCGTTGTACTCGACACCGTTCCCCTTACAGAGGAAAAGAAACTTGAAAAAATCAAAGTTCTCAGCGTAGCAAATGTGTTCGGCGAAGCGATCGAGAGAATTTACGAAGACTTGTCTGTAAGTACACTGTTCTCGTAATAAATTCATAAATAATAATTTCAAAAATAGAGTACATACTTTAATGTACTCTATTTTAGATTAGGAGAAACGGGTATGTATATTATTGCAGGACTTGGCAACCCCGAAGCCAAGTACGATAATACGCGGCATAACATAGGCTTTCATGCTGTTGATGTAATTTGCCGTAAATATAATATCAATCTGGGTAAACTAAAATTCAAAGCCCTCTACGGCGATGGGTTTATAGGCGGCGAAAAGGTAATCGTTGCAAAACCCCAGACGTATATGAACCTCAGCGGCGAAGCCATCAGGGATATGGCGGCATTTTATAAGGTAGAGCCTGAAAATATCATAGTAATATTTGACGATGTGAGTTTAGAACCGGGCCGTATGCGTATCCGCGCCAAGGGTTCTGCCGGTGGTCATAACGGCATAAAATCTATTATATACCAGTTAAACTCCGAGGATTTTCCCCGTATCAAGATAGGTGTAGGTGCACCGCCGCATAAGGATTTTGATTTGGCAGATTATGTGCTGGGCAGATTCACCCCCGAGGAGATAGAAACTTTGGAGCCAGTACTTTTAGATGCTGCCGATGCGGTTGAGTCGATTATCAAAAACGGCATACAGACCGCTATGAATAAATTCAACAGGAAGCGTGATTAGGATGAACGCATTTGCACAGATGCTTTCGTCAATGCAGGAGTTTACGGATGTGTGCAGCCTCATTGAAGGTGGCCGCACACCCGTATCGGTTACAGGTACAACCGGCAGTCAGCGGAGTCATTTTATATATTCCGTGGCAAAAAAACTGGGCAAAAAAAGCCTTGTAATCGCCTCTGACGAAACGGAAGCGTACAAAATGTATTTAGACCTTTCATATTTTTTTCGTGATAACGTATTGCTTTTTAAAACAAAGGAATACGTTTTTTATGATGTGGATTCTTCTTCAAGGCGCAGTGAGACAGACCGTATAAAGACCATATCATCACTTGACGGAGCAGAGGTTGTAGTAACGAGTATTTCGGCGCTTATACAGTACACTCTGCCCAAACCGTTTTTTGATAAATATAATATAAAAATAAATGTTGGCGACGAACTTGATTTCGACAGCCTCTCTAAAAGACTTAATTTTATGGGTTATAAAAGGGTGAGCGCGGTAGAGGGCGTAGGGCAGTACAGTGTCCGCGGCTCTATTGTTGACGTATTTTCTGCCGCACACGAAAACCCTGTCCGTATGGAGTTTTTTGGTGACGATGTTGACTCCATACGCTTTTTTGACCCCTTGACACAGATATCATCCCAAACCTCGGATTCGGCGACGATATGCCCCGTTAGGGAACTTTTGTATACCGCCGACGAGGCTGATGAGACGGTAAAACTTATAGAAAAGCAGAAGAACGAAAACCTTTTTGCCGACGCCGAAAAATTCCGCAACGAGCACTATTTTGCGTCAAATGATAAGTATATGCCCTTTTTCTATAAGGAGTTGCCCACCCTTTTTGATTATATTGACGATAACTTCTGTGTGTTTATGGATGAGCCGTCACTCAGCGCAGAACGTGCAAAAATCGCCGCAGGAGAAACGGAAGAGGTTATATGCGAACTTCTTGATAAGGGAGTATTCCCTAAGTTCAAGGGCAGATTTGCGCTCTCTTATGACGATGTTATATCAAAAATTTCATCAAAATCATTTGTCACAATGAGTATGCTCTCTTATGAAACTCCCGGATTCCGCCCCAAAGCGCTGATACCGGTAACTGCCAAGACGTTGCAGAGTTATGAGGGCAAAACGGAGTTTCTGTTTGAGGATATAGATTTCTGGCACAGGAACAGATACAGAACTGTTATTCTTGTATCTGGCAGAGCCAAGGCAGATAATCTGTGCAGAGAACTGGTTTCAAGGGATTACCCCTGCTTTGTGGCAGAAAATCCAAAAACCATCCCCGAGCCGGGCGAAATCCTTATAACATTCGGCAGTATAGGTAAGGGCTTTGAATACCCAACCGCAAAAATTGCCGTTGTAAGCGAGGGAGAGATTGTACGGAGCAGGAAGCGTGAACAGCGCAGAACAAACTCCAAAAAAGCAATAAAAAGTTACAGCGAACTCAGTATCGGTGACTATGTGGTGCACAGAACCCACGGTATAGGCAGATATGCGGGTGTAGAGCAACTGACGGTTGACAAAGTCATTAAAGATTATATAAAGATTAAATACAAAAACAACGACGTACTCTATGTCCCCACGGGGCAGTTGGATGTATTGCATAAGTATATCGGTGCCGAGGCAAAGAATGTAAAACTCAACTCATTGGGCGGAAGTGACTGGCAGCGCACAACAGCCAGAGTAAAGGAAAGTGTGGCTGAGATGGCGGAGGAACTCATACGCCTTTATGCAGAGCGGAGTACCGTTGCAGGGCATAAGTATCCCCCCGACACCCCCTGGCAGAAGGAGTTTGAAGACGGGTTCCCCTATGAAGAAACTGCCGACCAGACCAGGTCGATTGCCGAGGTCAAGGCAGATATGGAGCAGGGCAAGAGTATGGACAGACTCCTCTGCGGCGATGTAGGTTACGGCAAAACAGAGGTTGCCATGAGGAGCGCCTTTAAATGTGTAATGGACTCTATGCAGGTTGCATACCTTGTGCCAACAACTATCCTGGCACAACAGCATTATAATAACTTTTGCACCCGTATGAAGGACTTTCCCATAAAGATAGAGATGATGTCGCGCTTTAAGAGTAAAAAGGAACTTACAGAGATTG
>SVKG01000021.1 GCA_015068565.1 Oscillospiraceae bacterium
TACAAAAAAAGACACACCGTAGGGTGTGTCTTTTTTTGTACCTTTCTATGATGAGGTCAGAACCAACGACCTTGTGTAACGAACAGTGCATAGCGGCGTTAACCATACTGACCTCGCCCGTGAAACGAGCCGAATGCGAAGTTGAACGGAAGAGAGGTCGTATGCCAAAACTTCCGACGAACCAAGCGCCCTCATACGGCGCGCAGGTGAGGCGATGAAGTTGACGGTAAAGGGGCTTGAGTACGAGCGCTCACAGTGTGAGAAGAAGCGAGTACGAAAGCGGAAACAAAAAGGAGATTTGCGAGTTTGTTTTACGAACGAAGCAAACCGACTATTTTGTTGACCGGACGTTGGTTCAAAAAAGGTTTCTCACATAATATATGACACCATCAGGTGTCCTTTTTCTTTTGTGTTTGTGTCCGCAGGACACAACATCATTTTGAAACGAAGTTTCAAACATCATTTCAGGCACCGCCTGAACATCATTCCGCCTTGGCGGACACAAAATGATGTTTTGTCTGCGACAAAAACGATGTTATCTTCGATAAATGATGTTGCCTTCGGCAAACACATCCGTACTACCTTGCTTTTACCTTTTCGGATGCAGAGCCATGCGGTGGTTGGCAACGGCAATTGCAAAAAAAGAATAGCACTTGATTTGTTTCAACTAATCAGGTGCTATTCTTTTTCAAATTTAATAATATCTTCTACTTCGCAATCTAAAACATAACAGAGAGCATCTAATGTTTTAGTGCTTATTGCTTCACCTTTTTTCATGCGATGTAGAGTGTTTGCGGAGAATCCTTGCTTGAAAATCAAATAGTATTCTGTAACGCCCTTTTTAAAAAGTGTATCATAAAAAGGTTTGTAACTAATCATTTTTATCACCAAAATTATTTTATCATACTTAAACTATTGACAATACTCAATAAAATGAGTATAATTTAAATAATGGAAAGGAGGGGATCAGGTGTTAATGATAGGTATTGGTGCAATAGGTTCGCATTACGTTAGTTTTTCTTTTTCTGCTGCAGTATCAATAATTATATGTTTGTTTACATCTATTTTTACAAATAAAAATAATGCAAAATTGCCAGCAAAAACTGTTTTGGTTATATTATTGATAATTATTCTCGTATTATTTTTTGATACAAGTTATAGCTTATCGAATTTTTCTCAATACAATATAAATTTGGGTATTATAATTATTCCATGGCAAGCTATCTGCATTATTAAGTTATTAAAATGTATAAAATTAGCGTGTAATATCAATTATTGCGATAAATGTGGAACTGAAATTACTCAAAATGCAAAATATTGCAACAAATGCGGATGTAAGATAGAAGGAGAGGAATAGACTTTATAATGATTGAAATAGGTTGGTTTTTTACACTCATAGGGTTCGTTGGGATGACTGTTGGTACATATTTTTGTTTTGACGGCGGTACAGAAGCATATCAAATCGCAACAATTTTTATTATTACCGGCGCAATGTTCTTGATAGTTGGAAGTTTATGTCTGATTAAACATTTTACGAATAATTACAGAAATGCTAAGAAAAAACATATGTGTCCAAATTGTAACAATGTGATAGAAGATGATATAATTTTTTGCCCATGCTGTGGAAATAAGCTTAAATAATTCGCAGTCATATAATATGATACATTGACAAAATAGTACGTACATTTTTTGTCAACTTTTTCAACGTTGAACAAATCGAAAAGTGACCAATTGTAGGATGTTTCCAAGACCTTATAAAACGGGCGATTCGTAAATCGCCCCTACGAAAAAGGCAGAAACGATTGATTTCGTTTCTGCCTTTTAAAATTACTGTCCTTTAAAATGCACTTGGGTGTGAATCATTGTTATGTCGATTTATTGACATTTTTCGATAATTATGGTAATATGTCTTTTGGGTTTTATGCATGGACTTTTATTGTTTTTCGGGACAATGGTCTTTGAATATTAGGAGGTATAAAATGTTTGTTCCAATATTGTTGTTTCTTTTAGGTTTTTTGCTGCTTATTAAAGGTGGGGACTGGTTTGTAGACGGCGCAACAGGAATTGCGCATAAATTCCACATTCCCGAAATTTTAATCGGAGCAACTGTTGTATCAATAGGGACAACCCTTCCCGAGGTTATGGTTTCTGCCAATTCAGCGCTGAGCGGACACGGAGAAATCGCCTATGGAAATGCAATAGGCTCTATTATCTGTAACACGGCTTTGATTGCCGCAATTACCGTGGCAGTTAAACCATCAAAGGTAGAAAGAAAGTCGCTTATACTTCCGGTAATTTTCTTTTTTGGTGCTGCTGTTTTTTATTCCGCAGTTGCTTATGCGACAGGTTATTTTTCAAGAACAGTTGGTTTTATTTTAACTTCAATTTTCCTTGTATATATGATTTTTTCTGTGTTGAACGCACGAAAAAGTATGATTGACGGAAAAGACAATTCCAAAGAAGATGATGAAGATATAAATATAATCAATAAGATAATTCTCCTTGTTGTCGGGGCGGCAGTTATAGCGTTTGGTGCAGACTTGCTCGTTGATAACGGAATTATTATAGCACAGGCTATTGGCGTTCCTGAGGCAGTTATAGGGCTTACAGTTGTTGCCCTCGGAACTTCTCTGCCCGAATTTGTAACTGCAATAACTTCCCTCGTAAAGGGTCATGGAGCATTGTCGCTTGGTAATGTTATAGGCGCTAATTTGTTCAATCTTGTACTTGTAAGCGGTGTATCAACAGTTTTATCACCTTTCGCCATTCCGCAGAGTTCCGCCATAAATGGAGTTAACACATCTCTTGTTGTAGATATTCCTGTAATGTTTTTTGTTATGTCATTGTTGGTAATTCCCACACTTATAAGAGGCAAACTTTCAAGAATGCAGGGAATCATATTGCTCGTAACCTATGTGGCATTTTGCATATTCCAGTTTACATTGTAACTGTTCGGTTTTCCAAAAAAAGACTTGTCAATATGACAAGTCTTTTTTCATTTCAGGTTACTTGTGTTTTTTAACCACAATGTTTTCTGTGGCTGTCAAAATTGTGTTGTGCAGGAGTTTAACAAATTTTTCGGCTGACATATCGTTTGTGTCCATAAGCCATTTCTTAATTGCGAGAATTAAAGAATCCGCAAAAAATGTAAGAAAAAAGGTCTTGTTTTCGCTGTCTGCAAACATATCGTCCACAGCCTTTTCCATTACGGGCATTAAAAGAGAGGTTAAAGAATTAAAAAAGGAATTTTGATTGTCGTATTTGAGTACTCTGCGGTAAAACCTTTTGTTGTTTTCAAAGTAGGAGCACATATCAGTAAGTAACTCTAATTCATCGTTGTATTCTTTATCCTTTGCAAAGCATATAAATTCAGTATGATAAATCCAGTCTACCAGGTCGTATTTGCTTTTAAAGTGGTAATAGAAACTTTTTCTGTTCATTTCACACCTGTCGCAAATATTCCCCACTGTGATTTTGTCAAACCGAGTCTCTTGCATAAGATCTTTCAAGGCCTGTGCAAGAGCCTTTTTTGTTATGTTTGAATCTGCCAACTAAATCTCCCCCTTTTTTGCGGATAAAAAAAGACGACACCTATCCGCGAATCAAGCAGATAAGTCTCGTCATTTAAGATGAAGCCAGAAAGAAACCTTTGTGTGTCAACGGTTTTCTGACAGAATGTTGACCTTCATCGCACAAATTTTGTGCCGACTACTCCCTTATTAAATAAATTTTATCATATTTTTATATAAATTTCAAGATTTTTACATAAAATACTTTTAGACAATATGCGCGAGATGTCCAAAAATGTAACATTGATTTTATCTGTGTATAGACAGTGAGATGCAATTGGGATATGATTTAATAAAAATTGATGAAGGGAGAAATTGTGATTGCAATTTTTTAACCAGACGAAAGATGCTGTTTTGGAGTTTTTCAACACCAACGAAGAAAAGGGATTAACCCAGAGCAAGGTAGCCGAACTACAAGAAAAGTACGGCGTGAACAAATTAAAAGAAAAGAAAAAGAAAACGAATGTACAGCGATTCTTTGAGCAGTTCAAAGATGCGATGATTTTAATTTTACTTGCAGCCGCTGCGGTATCATTTGTGATTGCGGTTGTGGAGCGTAATCCGAAAGAATTTTTTGAACCTGCATTGATTTTGTTTATTGTAATTTTAAATGCGGTGATGGGCGTTATGCAGGAGAGCAAGGCGGAAAAAGCACTTGACGCTCTTAAAAATATGTCTGCGCCCCACGCAAGAGTTATCCGTGACGGTGAAGAAAAAATCATCGATGCCGCTGACCTTGTGCCGGGCGATATTATCCACCTTGAAGCGGGAGACTTTGTTCCGGCGGATGCAAGGCTTTTGCGCTGTGCGGGGTTAAAGAGTGAAGAATCTGCGCTTACGGGTGAATCCGTTCCGTCGGAGAAAGATGCCGTAGCCGAAGTAAAAGACAATGCACCCCTCGGAGACAGGAGTAATATGGTGTTTTCGGGCTGCTCTGTTACTTACGGCACAGCAACGGCGGTTGTTACTGCAACGGGTATGGATACCGAGATGGGCAAGATTGCTAATCTTTTGGATGACGAAACCGATAGCGAGACACCTCTTCAAATGAAACTTTCCCAGTTGGGTAAATACCTTGGCTTTGTTGCGCTTGTTGCCTGTGCAATCATTTTTGTTGTAGGCCTTTCAAATGGTATTCCTGCTATGGAAATATTTATGACTGCGGTATCTCTGGCGGTATCGGCTATTCCTGAGGGATTACCCGCGATTGTTACTATCGTACTTTCTATCGGTGTTCAGCGTATGGTTAAGCGTAATGCGCTTATCCGCAGACTCCCTGCGGTTGAAACCCTTGGCGGAGCGTCTATTATCTGCTCTGATAAAACAGGTACACTTACACAGAACAGAATGACTCTGGTAAAGGCATATTTTGACGGAAAAGAAACAACCGAAGATATTTCGGACGATTGTAGCGACGAAATCAAAAAGTTGCTCCAATACGGAACTCTCTGCTGTGATGGTTCTGTGGTATTTAATGGGGAAGAGGAGCAGCATATCGGTGATCCTACCGAAACTGCTATTGTACTTGCCGCACATAAAAACGGTATGCCGAAAGAGGATTTGGGCAAACGATATCCCCGTCTTGGCGAAATACCTTTTGACTCCGACAGAAAACTTATGACCACCATAAACAAAATTGACGGCAAAAACATTGTGATTGTCAAGGGTGCTTTTGATGTAATGGCCAACCGTTGCATCAGCGGTGATTTGTCCGTAGCAAAAACAATAACGGAGCAAATGAGCGAAAATGCTCTGCGTGTTCTTGCTGTCGGGTATAAAGAAATTGACGAAGTTCCCGAAGTTTTAACATCAGAAGAACTCGAATCAGACCTCAACTTTATGGGGCTGGTTGGAATGATAGACCCTCCAAGACCCGAGGCAAAGGCGGCTGTTGCTACTTGCCGCAGGGCAGGTATAAAGCCTGTTATGATAACGGGTGACCACGTTGTAACCGCCTCTGCAATCGCAAGAGAACTCGGGATTTTAGAGGAAGGTGACAAAGCCATCACAGGCACTGAACTTGATGCGATGACTGATTCGGAGTTTGATTCTGTAATCGGAAGCATTTCGGTTTATGCCAGAGTATCTCCCGAAAACAAAATCCGTATCGTTAAGGCTTGGCAGAGAAAAGGTCAGGTTGTATCAATGACGGGTGACGGCGTAAACGACGCTCCTGCATTAAAGGCAGCCGATATTGGTTGTGCTATGGGTATCACAGGCACAGACGTTGCAAAGGGTGCTGCTGATATGACGCTTACCGACGATAACTTTGCAACAATTGTTGATGCAGTCCGTGAGGGCAGGGGAATCTATGCCAATATCAAAAAGGTTGTAGGCTTTTTGCTTGGTACAAATATCGGTGAAGTTATAACGGTATTTGCGGCAATGCTTTTGTGGCATAAAACACCGCTTTTGTCTATGCAACTTTTGTGGATAAATCTCGTTACAGACAGTTTACCCGCTATCGCTCTGGGTATGGAAGAGGTAGAGGCAGATGTAATGGAGAAAAAACCGAAGCCCAAAAACGAGGGTATATTTGCCCACGGTCTTGGTATTCGTGTAGTTTTGCAGGGCTTTATGTTTGGTCTTTTAACGCTTATCGGTTTCAGAGTCGGCGAAAATGTAACGGGCACACTTATAGGCGGTCAGACAATGGCGTTTATTGTACTTGCGCTGTGTCAGGTGGTACAGGCGTATAATATGCGCAGTGAACATTCCATTTTCCAAATAGGTGTGTTCTCAAATAAAAATCTCAACAAAGCAGCCTTGATTTCTGTACTTTTAGTTGTTCTTGTACTGTTTACACCTTTAAGATTTGCATTTGGTCTTGAAATACTTCCTGCAAAACTTTACGGTGTTGCACTGGTGCTTATACTCATTCCCGTCGCTGTGATGGAAGCATCAAAAACATTTGTTATAAAAAGACACTATAAACAACTTGAACAATAGAATATTTCCATAAAAAAAGAAGTACAAGATACCTTGTACTTCTTTTGCGTTGGTTTTATCTGTAAATCGCTTCGCATCGGTATATAGGTTGTCCCTTTTCGGAGAAAAGTTGTTCGTATTCCGTCATTACATTGTTTTTAAAATCCGAATTATGCAAATCAAAGGTGATGTTACGTAACCTCATTCCGTAATCTGAAAAAGAATTGAGGGAAAACTCAAACAGCATTTTGTTGTCGGTTTTAAAATGTATTTCGCCGTTTGCTTTAAGCAGTTTCTGCCACAGAGCAAGATGTATTTCGTGAGTCAGCCTCCGTCTGCGGTAACTGTGCTTATGCCACGGGTCGCAGAAGTTTATGTATATAACGTCCAGTCGGCTGTCCGTCTCAAATTGCCTGAGCACATTCACATCTTCGGTTAAGAATCTGACATTGGTGAGGTTTGCGTTTTTAATCTTCTCCGCCGCCAGGACTGCCACATTGAGATTCTTTTCAACGGCGATAAAGTTAATGCCCGGGTTGGCTTTTGCAGTTTCCAGAATAAACCTGCCCTTGCCGCAACCTATTTCCATGTGAAGAGGGGCATCGTCTTCAAACACCGACTTTATGTCGCCCATATACTGTGCGATATCTTGTATAATCAAATCCGAACAGGCTTGGAGCCTTTCGTCAAGATGTTTCTTTTTGCGCATTCTCATAGTGGTATTCTCCTTATTTTAAACTGATTACATTATACAATATAAATCCCGCATAAGCAAGAGTTCCCAAATAAAACGATTGACACAAAAACACGAAAACAGTATAATCATATTGATGTAATTTTACAAAAAAAGGAGCGGCATTATGAAAACATTGTTAACCCTGTTTGCCACTTTCTTCAAAATCGGTGCTTTTACCTTTGGCGGCGGGTATGCTATGATACCCCTTATCCAGAGGGAAGTATCGGAAAAAAGAAAATGGATTACAGATGATGATATATTCGAGATAATAGCAATAGCCGAATCCACTCCCGGCCCGATTGCGATAAATTCCGCAACTTTTGTAGGGTATAAAGTTGCGGGGTTCTGGGGTTCGTTTTTCTCCACACTGGGCGTGGTATTGCCGTCTTTTGTAATTATAATTGCCATATCCTTTGTCCTTGCCGAGTTTGAGTCGCTTAAAGCCGTTCAGTATGCTTTTAACGGCATCCGTGCAGGTGTACTTGCCCTTGTTGTCAAGGCGTGGTGGTCAATGTATAAAAAATGCCCGAAGAACGTGTTTTCGTATATCCTGGCGGCGGCGTCATTTGTTGTGGCGGCGTTTTTGGGGGTAAATGTGCTTTTGGTAGTAGTCGGCTGTGCCGTTGCGGGACTTACGTATTCTTTAATCGCTGCAAGGAGGGCTGACAAATGATATTTCTCGATTTGTTTTTAACCTTCTTCAAAATCGGTGCTTTCACTTTTGGCGGCGGATATGCAATGCTTCCCCTTATTCAGGCGGATGTCCTCGCCAAGGGCTGGATGGCTAATGAGAAGATAATCAACTTCATCGCTGTAAGCGAGAGTACCCCCGGTCCCTTTGCAATAAATATGTCAACTTATGTGGGTATGGAGATGGGCAGTAGTTATTTCGGAGTGTTGGGAGGCCTGTTCGGTGCCTTCTGTGCCACCCTCGGTGTGGTGTTGCCCTCTTTTATAATTATTCTTTTGGTTGCAAGAGCGTATGCAAAATTCAAGACGAATAAAATCGTAAACGGTTGTATGAACGGCCTAAAACCTGCCGTAATCGGACTTATCGCGACTGCGGTGGTGTCCATCGGCAAGACGGTGTTTATACCAAACGGTTTGAGTGTTGATGTGTTAAAGAGTGTGGGATTTTATATGTCCCTTGTAACATTTGCACTTATGCTTGTGCTTACATTTGAAAAGAAACACCCGATACTCATAATATGCCTGTCCGCAGCAATCGGTATTGCCGCGGGATACGGATTTGGTATGTAGAGGTTGACACTAAATCATAACGGGTATATAATAATCAAAGGTGAATATTATGAAAAAACTGATTATAAACATGACGGTTGTTGCTTGGATAATTATGAGTTGCTTTCCTGTCTTTGCGCAGAGTGACATAAAAGTATATGTCAACGGGCAACGTGTTCAGAACGAAGTTATTGTAAAGGATGGCAGTTCGTATATGCCTCTTCGTGCTGTGGGCGAAGCGCTGGGAGCGCAGGTCCAATGGGATGACGAGTCGAGGAGCGTCTTTATAACATTATCGGAAGACGATGCCGTTGCCAAGGTGGTTGCCGATGTAAGCGGCAGTGTTGTCAGCATAATAGGGAATTATGCTGATGCTAATGTTGCAGACAGATTCAATAATCTTACAGTGCACGGAAGCGGTGTGGTGTACAAAAGCAATGGATATATTATCACTAATGCCCATGTGGTGGAAGACGTAAAGAATCTTACGGTTGTACTCAATGACGGCACAATGCTTCCTGGTAAGGTTTTGCTCAGTGACAAAAACGCTGATTTGGCAATTGTCAAGATTGATAAGTTGGGGCTCGCTCCAATCACTATGGCGGATAAGAGCAGCATTGTTTCAGGTAAAACGGCTATTGCTATAGGTACTCCTGTTTCTATGTCAATGCGCAATACTGTAACAAAAGGAATTGTTTGTGGCAGTGAGGTGTCTTTGCCGGAGTCATATTACAAACTCATACAGACGGATGCCACGGTAAATCCAGGTAATTCGGGCGGTCCTTTACTTAATGTAAAGGGAGAACTCATAGGCATAAACACTTCCAAATATGTAAGCACCAGTATAGACAATATGGCTTTTGCCGTACCTATTGATACTGTACAATATGTGATTTCACAATATGAGAAGAACGGGTATATTTCAAGACCTCAGCAGAATTTTGTTTTGGAGCAGTCCTGGGAGGCGAAAATTGGTCTTCCCACTTTGAAGGGGATCACGGTAAAATCCTCTGACAATGCATCACTTCTTGCGGGGGATGTTATCAAAGGAGTCAACGGGGTAGACGTACACAGTATTACCGACTGGAACGAAGCAATCAAAAAAACATACAACGGTTCCCCGCTTAAAGTAAGTGTTGAACGTAGCGGCACGACTACGGATGTATACATTCAATAACAATCAGGAGGACAATCATGAAGAAAACTTTGAAATTTGCGGTACTTTTAGTTGTATCAGTTGTTTTGTCAATAGCAATGACTGTTATGGCAAACGGAGAAAATGTTGAAATCGGCTTTTGTGTAGGTGATGCCACATTGTCTATCAACGGAGAAGCAGTGACAGTAGAAAAACCCTATGTTGTAGGAGACGGTGTTACACTTGTGCCTGTTCGTGTTATTACAGAGGCGTTTGGGGCAAAAGTGGATTGGAACAGCGAAACAAAAACTGTCAAACTTTCCTATCCTGAGGTAGAGGTTTCTTTGCAGATAGGAAGTTCTGTTGCAGAGGTAAACGGCAAGGCAGAACAACTTCTGGCAGCCCCCGAACTGACAGAGAACGGATTTACAATGGTGCCTTTGAGATTTTTGTCAGAGACCTTTGGTGCTGAGGTTTCCTATGATAACGAAACCAAAAAAATAACTGTAACCAAGACGGAATCTGATGGCGGAAAGACTGTAGAAGGTTCAGTTACAAGTAAATATATCGGAGACAGTTATTATGGCTGGACTATGGAAAACCCGACAAATATGACTATGCTTGAGCGCAGTTTTGACGGGAATAAAACAACGTTCAAAGTAGCTGACCAAAGTGACAATTTTGCCATCTTGGTCTTACCCAGGGGTGAAGACTACGATTTTGAAAGAGTCGTTATGCAGGCAAAGAATACATTTGTTTCACAGGGCCGTGCAATGGTTGCTTTTGACAAAGATACGAAAGACCCCAAGAAGCAAACTGCCCAAATCAGTGCAAAGGATAAAGAAATCTTTGTAACGTGGAAAATCATTTCTACCGAGGATTACGTTTACGAATTGTGCGGAATTTTTGCTGTGGATGGTAAGGACAAAGATGAGTGTATGCGCATAATGTCCACCTTTGATATAGGATTTTCAGGTGATGACATTCATGACCTTTCAACAGTTAAGGATGGATACAGAGAATATAAGAATGAAAAACTCAAACTTTCTTTTAATGTTCCCGAGTCATTTTATATGACAAGTGATGAAAACGCAGAGAATCGATTCTCGTTTGCAATAAATGACGAAAAAGATACCATTTCATCAATGAATTTTATAGTATATTCAAAGAGTGATGAACTCACTGCAAAGTCACTTGCCGAAAGAGACAGGGAACACAACAAACAGGTTATGAATGAAGACATGTCTGCCTTTGGCGAGGTGTCTGAAAAGGAATATAACAGTCTTTCTGCTTGTGAGTATGAATACACCGTCAGACACACAAAGAGAGGTGAAGAATACACCAGAGATGTGTTCTTTGAACTTGGCAATTATGTTTATAATATAGCGATCAGTGTTAAGATGCCTATGGAAAACCATATAGAGTATATAGACGGCATTATTAACAGCATTAAAATCGAGGAAATTCCTTTTGATGAGGTGGGAGTACTGATGCATGATAATACCGAAGCAACAGGTACTACCAAGGTGACTGTCGGCGATATAAACATAGATATTCCCAATGATTTTATTGAAACATCTGCAGATGGTGACACTATCGCCTATATTGCTCCTTCGGGCTTTGCATTCACCGTTATTTCCCTTGATGGAATTTCAGGTATGCCTGAACTCCGCAAGACGATTACGGCGTTGGAATCAGAGCGCAAAAAGGATGACAGTTATACAATTGTTATTCCCACTGAAGAGAAAAAAGTGGGAAACAACACCTATTATCAGTTGGTTTCAAAATTTGAAGATGAGGAAAACGTGACATACGGAGGAGAATATGCAACCATTATTTCCAGACGTGCGTATGTGTTCCTTGTTTCTTGCCCCGAGGAGTTGTATTCTGAATACAACCGTCAGCAGATAGATAAAATTCTTGCTTCTGCAAGGAAAAAATAATTTTTGCAAAAAAGGCACTTTGCGGTGCCTTTTTGTGTTTTGATTGATGATGGAGATGTAAATATTATGGAAAAACTTATAGAGAGAATCAACGCCCTTGCCCGTAAGAGCCGTAGTGAGGGATTAACCGATGCAGAAAAGGCAGAACAGGCACAACTTCGGCAGAAGTATATACAGTCATTCCGACAGGGATTTTTGAACACTATGGAAAATGTGTATATAGTAGACGATAAGGGCAACAAGAAAAAAGTAGAAAAGAAGAAGTAAAATAGAAGAAAAATATTGATTTTGAAAAATCTTTGTGATATCATATTAAAGTAAAAATCAAACAGACTGGAGATGTAGTCAATGAAAAAAGTTTACGAAGGAAAAACAAAAGACGTATACAGCCTTGAAAACGGTAATGTTATGCTCAAATTCAAGGACGATTGCACCGGCAAAGACGGAGTTTTTGATCCGGGAGAGAATAGCGTAGGTCTTAAAATCGAGGGTATTGGAAAAGCGAATCTCCGTACTTCTGTTTATTATTTTGATCTGCTCAAAAAGGCGGGAATCAAGACTCACTATGTTGGTGCCAATGTTGATGAGGCTGAGATGGAAGTTCTTCCTGCAACAGTGTTCGGCCATGGATTAGAGGTTATCTGCCGTCTTGTTGCTACCGGCAGTTTCATCAGAAGATACGGCGAATATATTGAAGACGGTACAGTTTTAGAGGGCGGATATGTTGAATGTACCTTTAAAAATGACGAAAAAGGCGATCCCCTTGTAACAGGCGAAGGTCTTGCGGCTTTGGGCGTAATGACAGAGGAAATGTTTGCATCTATGAAAGAGCAGACACTTAAAATCACAAAAATAGTTGCTGATGACCTTAAAACAATCGGTTTGGACCTCTGGGATATCAAATTTGAGTTCGGTTACAACAACGGCGAGGTTATTCTTATAGACGAAATCGCATCAGGCAATATGCGCGTTTATAAGGGCGATAAGATTGTAGAACCCGTTGAACTCACAAAACTTATACTTAACAGATAATTCTAATCCCCTCACAAGAGGGGATTTTCTTTTGTGAAAAGTCGTCTTTTTGGGGACGACTTTTTATCATTATATTTGACATTTTGTGTTTAAAATGATAAAATTGTATTATGTATAAACAAATTCAGGGAGGGATTATTTTGCAGGATAATGCTGTAAAAACCATTCTGGTTGTAGAAGATGAAAAACCTATTGCAGAAATTTTGAAGGTGAATCTTGTTAAAAACGGATATAATGTTTTAAACGCCTACGACGGTGAAGAGGCTGTAAACGTTGCTCTTGCGGCAGAGCCGGATTTAATCCTGCTCGACGTTATGCTGCCCAAAGCCGACGGGTTTTCTGTCTGCAAAAAACTGCGTAAAACTATGTCTACTCCCATCATAATGCTCACTGCCCGTGCGGAGGAAGTTGACAAGGTTTTAGGGCTTGAACTGGGTGCTGACGATTATATAACAAAACCTTTCAGTCTGCGCGAACTTATGGCAAGGGTTAAGGCAAACTTGCGCCGTACAGCCATTGCCACCGCCGACACCGGCAACGAACCGTTGGTGCTGGGCGAGTTGGAAATCAATATAGAGCGTTATGAAGTCAAAAAACGCGGAGAGGGTATTGACCTTACCTATCGCGAATTTGAACTGCTCAAATATCTTGCTACCCAGAGGGGCAAAATATTTTCAAGAGAGCACCTTCTCAATAAAGTGTGGGATTATGAATATGTAGGCGATGACCGTACTGTTGATGTAACCATCCGTCGCCTGAGAGAAAAGATTGAGGATGACCCCAGTAATCCTGTGTATATTCTTACTAAACGCAGTGTGGGATACTATTTCGGTGTTTAATTATGTTTAAGAGTATCAGTTTCAGGATTGTTATAATGTTTTCAGCGCTGACACTGTCGGTTATTATAGCAATCGGTACAATGATGACGGTAACCACCAATTCCTTTTACCATAATGAGTTTGTGTCTTTGATGGAAACGGTTTTGAGTGAGCCGTTCAAAGAACAACTTGAAAACAATATCGCAAACGGCGCAGATTTTGCCAGTATATATGAAAGCGTTGATGCCTATGCGGGACAGTTGGGTATTGACACTTTCAGGAACTTTTATGTCCTTGACGGTAAAACCGGCAAAGCATTCTGGGGATCAAACAGTGAACTTGCTCTTACTCTGGAATCTTCGCCGAGTATTATAGCCGCTATGATGGGCAGGGTGGGTAACGAGTCGAACAGCCGTTCAAGATATATGGACTATGCTCTACCGATTAACGGGGCAGACGGTACTGTTCAGTATATTGTTTATGTTAAAGACAGTAAGGAAGAAACTTCTTCAATTCTGTCAAATATATTTGTTATCATATTCCAGTCGCTTCTTATAGGTATTATAATATCATTCCTTTTTGGTATTATACTGTCTAAAACCATCATCAGCCCCATAACATCGCTTACACAGAAAGCGCAGAAAATCACGGACGGTGATTTCGGTAATACCATAGATGTCCGCTCAGTTGACGAAATAGGTCGGCTTACGGAAACTTTTAACAATATGAGTTACGAACTCGCCCAGATAATGAGCACTCTGAAAAGCGAAAACGACAAACTTGAAACCATATTTAAGTATATGACGGACGGCGTAGTCGCTTTTGATGATATGGGTGATGTTATCCATATAAACCCCGCAGCCCGTAGGATGCTCAGTATAGACGATGAGCAGCAGTTGGTTTTTAACACAGTGTTCAATAAAGACGAAATCAGTTTTGGTCAGATTTCGTTCCTTGCACCCGACAGTACATTTGAAACAATCATTGACCGCGGAGGTAAGGAAATCAAAGTGTACCTTGCAACTTTCAGCAATGATAGTGCCACAAAGGGTGTTGTGTCCATATTGCAGGATATCACCGAGCAGCAACGTCTGGAAATGGCGCGTAAGGAATTTGTTGCAAATGTTTCCCACGAACTTCGCACCCCTCTCACCACGGTTAAAAGTTATACAGAAACCCTTAAAGATTTTTTAAATGACGAAATTGACAAAGAACAGTTTGAGAGTTTCTTGACCACCATAGAGGGCGAAGCCGACCGTATGACGAGGCTTATAAAGGATTTGCTGATCCTTTCAAAACTCGATTACGGCAAAAATCAACTCCACATGGAGCATTTCAACCTGTCTGCGCTTCTTGCTGATGTCACAAAGAAAATGGCAATATCGGCCAAAGCCAAGAAGCAGAATCTTATATACGAGCCTACCAACCCCATAACGGATTTTGTTGGTGATAAAGACAGGATAGAGCAGGTTATAACCAATATAATCTCAAACGCCATAAAGTACACTCTTGACGGCGGAGAAATTTCCGTTACAAGTATGTGTGTTTATGACACGGCATATATTAAAGTAAAGGATAGCGGTATAGGTATCCCCAAAAAGGACCTTGCTCATATATTTGAGAGGTTTTTCCGTGTAGATAAAGCACGTTCAAGGGCGCAGGGCGGAACCGGTCTTGGTCTTGCAATAGCCAAAGAGATTACCGAAGCCCACGGCGGAACTATTGAAATCCACAGTGTTTTCTCAAAAGGCACCGAGGTTACAATCAAACTTCCGCTTAATAATAAGTCATAATTGTTATGCTATCTTAAAGTTTTTGTAATACTGTTGTAACAATAATATGTTAAACTGTTAGTACAAAGTGAGTAAGTGTCGCTTTGATTATGTTATTGACCGTTAAGGTTTTTTAGATAGAGGTTTTTGATATGAAAAGATTATTTGCATTACTTATTTCAATATTCGTTATTGTAACTTGCGTTTGCTCTGTCAACGTTTTTGCAGCGGAAGAAACCGTTGCTGTTGATTATGTGGGCAACAGCGAGTCACTTATTGATGTCAAAAATCCCGAAGGACCTTCTCATACCACTTCTGTAAAAACGTTCGTTATTTCTGCAATAGCAGTTGAAGGCGCAACGGTTACTGTTTATTCTTTAAACACCGAAACCAACCTTTACGAAAAACTCTACACAGAAGTTGTGGATGAAAATAATGTTACAACCGTAGTTCCTCTGGAATCTGTTGTGGGCGCCAGTGGTTTGTATGCTCAGCAGATAAACCTTAAAGAGGGTATGAATAACATTTTAGTTTATGCTTCCAAAGACGGTATGGACGAAACCGTGCGCTTCGATATCAATCTCCTCAGCGAGAGTTTCCTTGATAAAATCAAGGCGTTCACTGTTGAAATCAAAACAGAACTCGGAAATATATTCTAATACAGGTAACGTATATGAAAAAAGAAAACGTTAAGACATACGCGCTTGTTTTGCTTATAATATGCAGTATAGGTCTTACGGGTAAAATATGGTTTGAGGAAAAATTATGGCCGGAAGGCTATAATTTTTTTTCCGTAATTAAGGATAAATTTTCTTTTGGCGGCGGAGAATTTGTGTCGTCGCTTACTAAGGAAACCATATCTTTCCCTAACACGGTAATCGTGAATAATGTAGAAAAGCGCAGTATCTACACCGACCCGGGCGAGGCATACACAACAATAGCCACCGATGCTAAAAGCCTTATCAGACTGGCTCTTGAAAGCACATCACTCACTCCCGTTGATGCGGGTGAATGGAGTATGGCAATAAAATCCCGCTCAATCCATGTAACATATCCTGTGGCGTATGATTCCCGATTGTTTTTAAATATTTTAGGTTCATATAAAACAGACGGAATATCAATCCCTGTAAAAGAATTTATAATCTCCTCGGGAGACAGCGTATCTTCAAACGTAAACGTATATATCCGTAACCACGACACCTCTGAGGTTTTAAAGGCACCGGTCAAGTGGGATAAAAAGAGTCTGGATGACCTTATAGTTATGTATGCGGCAGATTCTATCGGTGACCTTTCGTACTCTGCCGAACTTAATTTTGATAAAACAAATGATGTGGACGGAACCAATGTAGAGCAAAAGGTTTTTATAGAGCCTACCGTTCCCATCCAACTCAACAGAAAACTTACCAATATGGTGCGCAGTGTCAATCCTTTGTATGACCACGAATTTGACAGCGATGTAGTCAGCCACATTCTTAAACAGTTTGAATATAACACATCAGGCGCCAAAAAGTACACAGAACGCGATAATTCCGTTGTGTATGTAGAAAACTACTCCACGTTGAAACTCCACCCCAACGGTCTTGTAGAGTATAAGGCCATAGACCGTTCAAAGGGAATATCTTTGGGCAGTACTGATTTTTACGGCAACCTTCTTGCGTGTGTTGATTTTGTAAACCTGATGTGGCAGGATATCTTTCCTGACCAGCCTCTTAATATAAACATCTCCTCTGACGTTATAGATGCCAAGAGCAAGAGTTTTACTTTGACTATGGAGTATTTTGCTGATGGTATACAGGTTGTAACGGATATTCCCCAAACGGGCACTCACGGCAGAATTGGTCACGGAGTGGAGATAGAGGTATACGAGGGCAGGATTGTATCTTATAAGCAGCATTTTGCCATATTTGAACCGGCGGGAATATCGTCAAACAGTGTATCGGCAATAGACGCTCTTGACGAGTTGCTGTCCCGACAGGACTTAAATGACCAGAGTATAGAAGAATTGTATCCCGTTTATGTGTCGTCCCAGGCGCCATACTATTTGTCGTCGTGGGCTGTTAAAACCTCAACGGGACAGAGTATAATAATTGACTGAAAGGAGGAAATAATATGAATTGGGAAAAAGTCAAAACGTTTCTGATAGTACTGTTTTTTGCAATCAACGTGTTTCTTGTGGGCTTTATGCTCAATTCAGTAAAGATAACCTCCTCTGCAAGTAAAACGGTGATAGAAGACACCGCGGCTATCCTGAATGCAAACAATATATCCATTTCCAAGGAGATAATCCCGTATTCCATAGCCAATCCCGGCACCTTTGATGCTGTGCCGATAACTATTGACCATTCTTATGATTCGCCCAGGAAACTTGCAGATTCAAATGTAGAGGCACAGATTAAAAAGGCACTGGCGGTAATAGATGTTAAAAATTATAACATACACAAGATTGACGACAGCACCTATTCAGTAGTGCAGAAATCGGGTGGATACACAGTATATGACGGCAGAATCACCGCCAAGGTAGAAAATAACAGAATATCTTTAAAAGGCGTGTGGTATAAGCAAAAAACAAAACCAAAAAAGAGCGGTAACGCGGATGGCGGTCTTGTTTTTGTAACCGGCGTACTGATAGACTTTATAAATAATCCTGACAGAAATCCGTCAGTTCATAACAGTATATCATCTGTTGAGGTAGGGTACTGTGTACCGCAGTATGATAGCGGTATGCAGCATGTATCTGTGCCGGTAGTGGCGTGTTATTCGATCACCACCTCGGATGGTACGGTGTTTATTTATGAAGCATCCAGCGGCGAATATTTAAGAAATAAATAATCGGTTTATAATTTGAAAGGAGATACTGATATGGCAAGAAGAATGCCTCCCATGGGCGGTATGGGAAATATGAGTAACATGATCAAACAGGCACAGAAGATGCAGCAGGATATGCTGAAAATGCAGGAGGAGATGGAAACTTCCGGATTTGAGGCAGCATCAGGCGGCGGCGCGGTAACGGTAAAGGCAACGGGCAAAAAAGAGATTACAGAAATCAAAATCAATCCCGAAGTTGTAGATGCCGACGATATCGAAATGCTCGAAGAATTGATTATGGTTGCGGTGAACGACGTAATGAAAAAGATAGACAACGCCAACCAGGAAAAACTGGGCAGACTGACCGGCGGAATGAATATCCCCGGATTGCTGTAATTAAGATAAAAAAGAAAAATCCCCGGGATTAGGCGGTGCTCCATAGGGAGAAATCGCCTAATCCCGGGGATTTTTTATGCCTATTTAACATAAACCTTTATATTGCCGTCGTTGTCGGCGTCAGCAACAACTGTACTGCCCGACACTATGCTGCCTCTTATTATAAGTTCCGCGGTCGGATTTTCGATGCGGTCCTGAATAGTTCTTCTCATAGGACGTGCGCCGTATTTGTAAACATAACCTTCATTTACTATGGCGCGTCTGCCGTCTTCGGTGATTTCAAACTTTGCGCCCAAAGCGTTTAACTCATCACGGATATCTTCGAGCATCAGGTCTGCAATTTGCAAAAGTTCGTCTGTGGTGAGGGATTTGAATTCCACTATTTTGTCTACTCGGTTCAAAAACTCAGGACGGAAAATCTCTTTTAATGCGCTGTCTACATTAGTGCTGATTTTGCCGTTTTTAAGTTCACCAAAACCCATTGCAGAGGATTTCGTTCCCGCATTTGATGTCATTATAATAACAGTATTCTCAAAATTTACCACCTTGCCCTGACTGTCGGTGAGTATTCCGTCGTCAAGGAGTTGAAGGAGAATATTAAACACATCGGGATGTGCCTTTTCAATTTCGTCAAGGAGTATTACTGAGTAGGGTTTAAGCCTTACCTTTTCGGTCAGTTGACCGCCTTCTTCGTAGCCTATATATCCGGGAGGCGCACCGATAAGTTTGGACACAGCCTCTTTTTC
>SVKG01000022.1 GCA_015068565.1 Oscillospiraceae bacterium
TCAGTTATCGTTATTCGATATGGCAACCGGTAACGATACTCCCAAAATAGAAAAACTTCAAAATCTGGAAAATTCAGTTGATATGATTAAAAACAGGTTCGGCAGAGGGGTTATCTCATTTGCCTCCACAAAAAACAGTGAGTTAGGCCTTGAAAACATCGGCAAAAAGGAGGCAGACGATGAAGATTAAGATAGTATGTGTAGGCAAACTGAAAGAGAAATATCTTAAAGACGGTATTGCCGAATATATAAAACGGATAAGCAGATTTGCCAAAGTTGACATTGCGGAACTGCCCGACGAAAAAATACCGGACAACCCGTCTGCCGCTGAGTGCAAGGCAGTGTTAAATAACGAGGGCGAAAAAATCGCCAGACATCTTGAAGGGTACATAATCGCTTTGTGCGTCGAGGGGAAACAGTTTTCGAGCGAAGAACTTGCTGAAAAAATCTCTGCAATACAGTTAAACGGCGACAGTACAATCACTTTTGTTATCGGCGGTTCACTGGGTATTGATGAAAAAATCAAGAAGTCCGCAGACCTTATGCTGAGTTTTTCGAAAATGACTTTTCCACACCAACTTATGCGTCTTATCCTGACAGAGCAGATATACAGGGCCTTCAAAATCAACGCCAATGAAAGTTATCATAAATAACCAGTTGAATTTATATGTGTCTTATGATATACTCAATCTATAAATTTACAATGCGGTCTTCCGCAGAAAGGAATACAAATGACTAAACTTGCCACCTTTGCCTCAGGCAGTCGCAGAGGCCTGTACATAAACAAAAGAAGAAGCAGAAAAAAATCTTTGAAGCCCTTTTTATTTATTGTGGTCCTGTTGCTGATTGCAGCCGCCATATTTGCCGGTCGCGGCAAGATTGCAGGATATTTTGAAGGAATCAAAAAAGATGAGTTCGCTTTTTCTTTTAACTCTCCGCAAAACTGGAATGAATATTCCGAAATCTGCGAGATAAACAAAAAGTTTGCTGTGGGTATCCGGTATCCCCTTATAAACGATGCCACCAACAAAGCAATCGAAAACGATTCCAAACAGATCGTCGACGAACTCAAAAGCGAAATCAAACAGTTCAAAACCGGAAAAGGTGAAAACAGAACGGTTTACACGGCGGATTTCTCTGTTGTTCCCTCAGGAGAATCTTTTGTAAGTGTGGTTTATTCCATTCACAGAGTTTCGCCTTTAAGAGAAATTGACGACATCCAGTACAGAACAAGAATTTACAACACTGCAACCGGTGAATCCCTTACCGGTGAGGATATTTTCAACGAGAATTTTGCCGTTGCGGTCTCTCATAACGTAACCGAGTTTTTTGGAAAAAACCCTCAATACGCTCCCGAAACTTATACTCCGCTTTTTATTGACAACACTAAACCTAAGGTTGAAAATTTCCGCAATTTTTCGTTCAGCGGCAACAATCTGCTTATCCACTTCGGTGCGGGAGAGATTTTTCCGTCCGATATGGGAGCAGTTATTGCACAAGTTCCGATTAGCGAAGTTTTTTCCGATATGAAAATAAATGTTACCGGATTTACTCCGCCCAAGTATGATGTTAACAGTCCTATGGTTGCTCTTACATTTGATGATGGCCCCTATGCCCCCTCAACCTCACGGATTCTTGATGCGCTTGAAAAAGTAGGCGGTCGTGCTACATTCTTTGTACTCGGCGCAAGAGTCGGCGCAGAAGCCGAAACAATAAAGAGAGGCGACCAGTTGGGTTGTGAATACGGCAACCACACCTGGAATCATGCTAATCTCTCTAAACTTTCACAGGATATGATATTACAGGAGATTAACAGCACCAACGATGCAATAAAGCAAATCACAGGCAAAGACTCGCTCCTGCTCCGAGCCCCGTATGCCGAAATCGGCTCTGTCGCTTCAAGTATTGCAGGAAAACCCTTTATCGGTTGGTCTATTGATACTGAGGACTGGATGAAGAAGGATTCACAAGCCATAATCGACTCAGTATTAACCGAAATTGCCGACGGCGACATTGTACTGATGCACGATTTATATCCCTCTACCGCAGTTGCCGCAGAGACGATAATTGCACAACTGTCTCAAAGAGGGTTCCAACTTGTAACGGTCAGCGAACTTATGGCGGCAAAAGGCAAAACTCTTGTACCGGGCAAAGTTCATTATCATGCAAAGTAACATATTAAATTTTAAACGGGCAGTTCATACTGAACTGCCCGTTTTACATATTTCGCTTATGGCATATACCGCGGATTTAATCTCTTTGACCGTGTTAAAAGCACCAATACTGAATCGCACTGTTCCCGTATCGCGGGTGCCGATGGTATCGTGTGCCATATACGAACAATGATATCCCGCACGGACTGCTATGCCGTATCTGTCATCTAAAACAGATGCCACATTTACACAATCCATACCATCAACCGTTACAGATACGACTCCAAGACGGTCTGTACAGGTAAGGTATCCTTGAATATCCACGCCCTTTATAACCGACAAATCCTCTAACAGAATTTTTGTAAGATACATATCGTGGTTATAGATAGTTTCCATACCTACACGATTTATAAAGTCAATCCCCCTCGACAAGCCGCAGATTCCAACAGCATTAACTGTGCCGCTTTCGTATTTATCCGGCATCTCCTCGGGTTGACGCGGGTCACGGGAGTTACTGCCCGTGCCGCCTTCTTTAAGGGTATCGGGATTTACATCTGCCCCAAGGCACAGCACTCCCGTACCCATGGGGCCATACAGTGCTTTATGCCCTGCAAGTGCCAACATAGATATATTATCTTTTTCCATATCTATGGGAACGACTCCACCTGTCTGTGCCCCGTCCACCAAAAACGGTATTCTGTGTCTACGGGCTATGCTGCCCACCGCAGAAATGGGATTTACAGTTCCGCACACGTTTGATGCATGAATCATAACTATAAGTTGTGTGTCGGGGCGTATCAGGGACTCAATGGTATCAGGATCTACATAACCGTATATATTTGCCCTTGCTATGCTGAAATCCACACCCTTGGTTTCGCTGAGTTTATAAATCGGGCGCACAACAGAATTGTGCTCCATTGAAGTAAATATAACGTGTCCGCCCCTTTTTAAAACTCCCTTTATTGCAATATTAAGCGCTTCGGTAGTGTTGGAGGTAAATACAACCCTCCCCGCAAACGGAACATTGAACATACGGGCAATTTTCTCGCGGCATTCATAAATCTCTTTATTTATATGCATACTCAACCCGTGTCCGGAACGGCCCGGATTGGCACAGTATTTTTTCATACATTCATTCATCTTTTCGCGGACTTCTCTTGGCTTGGGAAACGTGGTGGCACTGTTATCAAGATAAATCAATGTTATCACCCCCTAGTAATCAAGGCGTGTTCCTTCCTCATTGAACACGCCCCGTATTGATACATTATTGTCTTTGGCGGCTTTTTTTACTTTTTCAAGGTCTGTCTCCGGCACAACCAAACAATAACTGCATCCGGAAAACGAAAGTTTTTTTGGTGTCTGTATCAGTTTTGTCTGCACCCCATACTTATTGTATATATAATTTTTTATCCCCATTGCTGAGGTTACTGACGAAAATACAACTATTACTTGTTTCATATCTACACTTCCTTAACAAAGTACCTATTTACAGTTTATTCCCGTCTTTTTCTTTTGTTACAGAAAAAAGAGTTGATTTATTTTATTTTCATTGTATAATGGATATATAGTCGAAATTTGATGCCGGAGGAATGTTATGTTTAAATCCCAAGAAATTGCAATCGATTTAGGTACTGCCAGCATCCTTGTTTACACAAAAGACAAAGGAATAATCCTCAACGAACCTTCCGTTGTAGCAGTTGATGCCAACACTCACAAACTTTTGGCCGTAGGCTCAAAGGCTCAGGAAATGATTGGTAGGAATCCCGAGGATATTTCCGTTATCCGCCCTTTGCGAAAAGGCGTTATTTCAAATTACGAAGCCACTACTGTAATGATTAAATACATTCTTTCTAAAACTCACAGGTTTATGTTTTTTAAACCGAGAGTTATTGTGTGTGTTCCCAGTGTCGTTACCCAGGTGGAAAAGAAAGCCGTTATTGACGCTATGCTCAGTGCCGGTGCAAGAAGTGCTTATCTTATAGAAGAACCCCTTGCCGCTGCAATCGGTGCAGGTTTGGATATTTCAAAACCCTCCGGGCACATTGTAATTGACATAGGCGGCGGTACTACCGATATTGCCGTTATATCTCTCGGTTCTATGGTTGTACATTCTTCTTTGAAAACTGCCGGTGATGACTTTGATCAGGACATTATAAAACACATCAGAAAACGCCATAACCTCATTATTGGTGAACGTATGGCAGAAACGATTAAAAAAGAAATCGGATGTGTATACCCGCAGGATGAGCAGACCTTTATGAAAGTTAAAGGCCGCAGTGTTTCCTCCGGTCTGCCTCAGGAAGTGCTTATTTCTTCCGACGAGATTATGACCGCATTTAAAGATACCACCGACGTAATCGTAAACGGTGTAAAAGACATACTTGAACGCACTCCGCCCGAACTTATCGGCGATATCAGTATAAGCGGTGCGGTTATGACCGGCGGAGGCTCACTTATAAAGGGTTTGGACAAATTGTTGTCCGACGAAACAGGTCTGGATGTGACAGTTGCCGAAAACCCCATTACCTGCGTCGTACTCGGTACAGGTAAGGCTCTCGACGAGATGCGCACACTGCGCAGAAACAAAATGTTCTAATTACAATCACCCTCACTTGAATTTAACATACACTTCAAGTGGGGGTATTCCATTACTTATACTCCTTTTTCGTGAAATAACCTCATAACGCTGATATAATTTTTGTTCGGGAGTTGATATTGTGCGCAATCAAAAATTAAAAGGAAATATTCTTTTGCTGACTGCCGCTTTTGTTTGGGGGCTGTCATTTATCTTTCAGAGCAAAGGTATAGAAAAAGTTCCGCCTATCGCCTTTAACGGCATACGGTCCATGCTGGGAGCAGTTGTATTATTACCTGTGATACTTCTTTCCGACAGCAGCAAGGCAAAAGGCGGTCAGGCAATCCAAAAAACCGACAAAACCCTTATTTCGGGCGGAATTATATGCGGTGTGTTTTTGTGTATAGCAACAACTCTGCAAACTGTTGGTATGTTAGAGACAAGTCCTGGCAAGGCAGGTTTTATTACCGCTTTGTATATGATTGTGGTGCCAATCATCAATCTTTTCCGCGGAAAAAAGCCCACTGTGATAATCGCTGTTTCTGTACTTACGGCTGTTTCCGGTCTTTACTTTATGTGCATACCCAAGGGCGAGTTTAGCCTGACAAAAGGTGATTTCCTTGTACTATGCTGTGCATTTGTATTTGCCGGGCACATACTGGCTATTGATAATTTTGCACCACGGGTTGACGGAGTCAAACTGGCGTGTCTGCAATTTTTTGTTTGCGGGTTAATCAATATTATTTGGATGTTTTTTGATGAAGTCCCGACTTTGCAGGTTATTGCCGATGCAAAGATTGACATCGCTTATGCCGGAATAATGTCCTGCGGTGTCGCCTTTACCTTACAGATAATCGGGCAAAAATACACAGACCCCACTTCTGCTTCAATACTGATGAGTCTGGAATCGGTTTTTGCAACACTTTCTACCGTTGTTCTTACAGCGCTCGGTTGGAAACTGACAGGCGGTATGCTCTCGGCAAGAGAGATTTTCGGATGTGTACTGATGTTTGGAGCGATTATGCTTGTTCAGATTCCCGACAAAAAAGTTAATTCCATTTAAAGAATATATCATTTTTTTGTTGAAAAAATAATGAAAATATTGTATAATTATTGTGTTTTAGCAAAGACAATTATTTACATGTATGTTCAAGGAGGTACACCGTATGAATCATTCAAAAACAATCAGACCTGAAAAAATTATTCAGTTCGGTGAAGGCGGATTTTTAAGAGGGTTTGTTGACTGGATAGTACAGATTACAAACGAAAAATCCGATTTTAACGGGAGCGTAGTTATTGTTCAGCCTATTGAACAGGGACTATGCGACAAACTTCAAGAGCAGGATTGCGTATATACCCACGTTATGAGAGGGCTTAAAGGCGGTGTTCCCACAGTTGACAACAAAATCATCGATTGTGTTTCCCGCACTGTAAAACCCTACGATGATTACAACAGTTTTTTAGCACTTGCCGATAATCCCGATTTTAAAATCGTGGTTTCCAACACCACCGAATCGGGAATTACATACCGCGAGGGGGATTTATTAAGTGACACTCCCCCCGCCTCTTTCCCTGCCAAACTTACCGCTCTGCTTTACAGACGTTTCAAAAACGGCATGGACGGATTTGTGTTCTTGCCCTGTGAACTTATTGAGAAAAACGGCGAGACTCTTAAAGAGATAATACTTAAATATGCAAAAGACTGGAATCTCGAAAGCGAGTTTGCCAAATGGATAGAAGAAAGCAATACCTTCTGCAATACACTTGTTGACAGAATCGTTACAGGTTTCCCCAAAGACGAAAAAATTGAACTCGGCTACGAGGACAATATGTTAAACACAAGCGAGTTATTCCATTTATGGGTTATAGAGGGCAGCAAGGAAGAGGTATTGTCTGCAATACCTCTTGACAAGGCAGACCTCAACATTGTGTTTACTGACGATTTACCCCGTTACAGAACGAGAAAAGTCCGTATATTAAACGGCGCTCACACTTCTATGATTCCTTATGCTATGCTTTGCGGATTGGAAACCGTAAAGGACTGCATGGACGACAAGACTGTATCGTCTTTTGTAAATGCTTGTGTATTTGACGAAATAGTTCCTACCCTTGACCTGCCGGAAGAAGAACTGGTACAGTATGCAAAGGATGTATTTGAAAGATTCAACAACCCCTACATCCGTCACTACTGTGCATCTATATCTCTCAACAGCATAAGCAAGTTCAAGGTTCGTGTTCTCCCCTCAATTACCGAGTACATCAAACGTTTCGATAAAATGCCGCAAAATCTTATGATGTCATTTGCTTATCTTATCAAGTTCTACAAAGACGGCACTCCCACTGATGATGCGGCAGTAATTGATACAATTAAAAATTCTGACATCCCCGCTATACTTAAAAATAAAGATTTGTGGGGCGAGGACCTTTCGTACCTTAAAGACGAACTTGAAAGGTGCTACAACTCAATTGCAATTAACTAATTTTAAAAGAGGGTGACACACCAAATGAACAGACTGATTATAGACAGTATAGACAACGTGGAAATCAATCTTGAAGACGGTCACAAGTACGCCCGACGTGACATCAGTAAGGGCGAGGATATTATAAAATACGGCTTCCCCATCGGTCATGCAACCTGTGATATTAAAAAAGGCGACCATGTGCATACTCACAACGTAAAAACCAATCTCTCTGACCATATAAGTTACGAATTTTCGGGAGATTTTCCTTATGAAATCACCGACAAAAGCGGAAAAACCTTTATGGGATATCTTAGAGAGAATGGCGATATCGGCATAAGAAACGATATATGGATTGTAAACACTGTTGGTTGCGTAAACAAAACCGCAGAAATATTATCAAAGCAAACGGGAGCAAAGAACTTCCCCCACCCCTTTGGTTGCTCACAACTCGGTGAGGATTTTGATACAACAAGAATTATTTTAAAAAGCATGGTTAATCACCCTAATGCAGGTGGAGTGCTTGTACTCGGTCTCGGTTGCGAAAACAACTACATCGACTCTTTTAAAGAGTTTCTTGGCAACTACAACGAAAACAGGGTTAAGTTCCTTAACTGTCAGGACAGTGACGACGAAATTGCTGACGGCATAAAACTCATAAACGAACTTAAAGAACACGCCGCAACTTACACAAGGCAGGAGTTTCCCATATCAAAACTTAAAATCGGACTCAAATGCGGAGGCAGTGACGGATTCAGCGGACTTACGGCAAACCCCCTTGTGGGACGTGTGTGTGACAAACTCACCGCCGCCGGAGCGACTTGTGTTATGACAGAGGTGCCCGAAATGTTTGGCGCTGAACACCTGCTTATGAAAAGAGCAATAAACGAGGAAGTGTTCGGCAAGATTGTAAACCTTATAAACAACTTTAAAGACTACTATGTGCGTCACGATCAGGTGATTTACGAAAACCCCTCCCCCGGAAACAAAAAAGGCGGAATCACCACGTTGGAGGAAAAATCCTTGGGCTGCATCAAAAAAGGCGGTTTTTCTGCTGTTACTGATGTGCTCGATATTGGTGACGATGTTAAGAAAAGCGGTCTTAACCTTTTGAACGGGCCGGGCAACGATCTGGTTGCCATCACTAACCTTATGGCTTCAAAGGTGCACATTATTCTCTTTACGACAGGTCGCGGTACTCCCGCAGGTAGTGCTGTTCCTACTGTTAAGATTTCTACCAACAACAATTTGTTCAACAAGAAAAACAACTGGATTGACTTTGATGCATCACCCATTATAAACGGAAAAGATGCCGATGTTCTGGCAGATGAACTTGTAAGCAGAATTGTTGATTTCGCAAACGGCGAAAAGGCGAAAAACGAAATATACGGCTACGAAGAAATATCAATCTTTAAAGACGGCGTAACCCTTTAATATACTAAATACCGCAGTTTACTGCGGTATTTTTAGAAAAAGCGAATAATATTATTTATAAAGAAAGGATTGATGACAATGAGAGAAATCAGCCCTGAACAAATTGATAAAAACGCCTTTAAACTTATCGGCGAAGACTGGATGCTTATAACTGCCCAAAAAGGCGACAAAACAAATACTATGACTGCATCCTGGGGTGGTCTGGGAGTTTTTTGCAACAAAAATGTTGCCTTTACCTTTATACGCCCCCAGAGATACACAAAAGAGTTTGTTGACGAGGCAGATACCTTTTCAATCTCTGTGCTTCCCGATAAATACAGAGAGCAACTTGCCTATCTTGGGAAGGTGTCCGGCAGAGATGAAAACAAAATAGAAAAAGCCGGACTTACCACTGTGTTTGACGGGGAAACCCCTTATTTTGAAGAGGCACAACTCGTTATTATCTGCAAAAAGATGTGCAGTACTGACCTGGAAAAGGAAAGTTTTATTCAGCCCGATTTATGCGAAAAGTTCTTTCCTAAAAACGATTACCACACATTGTACATATCCGAAATAACAAAGGTATTGAGCAAATAACAAAAAAAGACTGAACGATATCGTTCAGTCTTTTTTGTTATTATTCTTCACTGAAATATATTCTTGTTGCCCTGGGCATAAAGGTACATATTACCTCGTAATTGAAACTGTTTATCATAGCGCCCAGTTCTTCTGCTGTGATTCTTGCTTTTCCGCTTTTACCAAGAACTACAACCTCAGCATCCACACATACATCATCAATATTTGTTACGTCAATCATTATAAGGTCCATACAAACCTTGCCCACAATAGGGGCTTTCTGCCCGTTTACAAGAACATAACCCACACCTGTAAAGGCTCTGTTATACCCGTCAGCATAGCCGATACTTACTGTGGCAATTCTTTTTGGTGACGGGGTTACATAAGTATGTCCGTATCCGATTTTAAACCCTGCGGGAACATCCTTGACATGGACTATACGGCTGACTACCTTCATGGCAGGTATCAGATTCATTTTATTTTTATCTACCTCGTCCGAAGGATAAAGGCCATACAGAGAAACTCCAACACGGCACATATCATATTGATTATCAAGTTCCATAGTCCCTGCACTGTTACAGATATGCTTTAACGGTATGCTCACGCCCATACTTTCAAGTTTTGATACAAAGTTATCAAATAATGCCGTTTGAGTATTTGTTACCGTCTTATCAGCGCAATCTGCACAGGCAAGATGGCTGAACAGCCCCTCAATTTCCAAACCTTTAAGGTTACTGATTTTTCTTACTGTTTCAGCACCTTCGTCGTCAGGCTGCACACCTATTCTGCCCATCCCCGTATCAACGGCTACATGAACACGGATTTTTCCATTCGCCGACAACGCGGCGTCCGACAATAATTTTGCTTCATCAAAATCATACACGGTGGCAATGATATCATTTTCAATCAAATCCATAGCAAAAGATGAATGTGTGTACGATAAAATAAGTATCGGTTTTTTTATTCCCACATCTCTCAGGGTCATTGCTTCGTCAATACACGCAACCGCAAAATAATCAACATTTTCCTCTATATGCTTTGAAACGGCAACACTTCCGTGTCCGTATGCATCAGCCTTTACAACTGCCATTATCCTGACGCCTTTTTTAATATGTGCTTTGATTTCACTCAGATTATGATCAATCGCATCAAGATTAACCTTTACACAACAACGGTGATAATCACGATGGTTTGCTTTTTTCATTTTTATCAATCCTTTTTGCACAGTCGATAATTTTAAAGCGCCCTCTTGATTTGAGCAGACAGATTCTCGAAATAGTATTCAAAACCTTTATCATTGGGATGAAGGATAAGGTCGGCAAAGAATTCAGAACTATGCGGGACAAATTCAAATCCCGATATAACTGTAACGCCGTCAAGGTCTTTGACGCACTCTCTTATATATTTATCAACAGATAAAAACTCACCGAATGGTCTTTCCCTCGTATATCCGTCTCGCCAGATGGGAGTTATAGCAAACATTTTGGCATTGGGATAATTATTGCGTATATTGGTATAAAATGCTTTGCAATTTACCTTAAAAGTATCGCTATCCGTCAGTACCCAGTCATTTGTGCCGTATGCAACTATTATATAGTCAGGCTCGATGTCATCTTTAAGTTCTGACAGTTCGGGGAAAAATATCTCTCCGCCTATTGCTTTGTTCATCTCCTCCGCATCAAGCAACTGTGCCAGTTTGGCTACATATCTGTTCGAAGGACGCTGAGCATCATAACCCTGAGAAATAGAATCGCCAAAGACAAGTAATTTCTTAGGCAATTTTACACTTTCCACAAACGCTGTATCGTCAACGCTTAACTCTTCTATCTCAACACCGACAGACCAGGGCAAGTGTACACATACCGTTTTTTCTCCCCCGCCAAGGTTAAACACTTTTGAATGACCGCCAAGAGGCACTTCAACTGTTGTGTAGTCCTGAGGCATATCTATGTGCGAAAAATTATCAAGTGAATCAGCATAGACACCGTCAACAAACACATCAACAGAAAAATACTTGCGGGAAGTGGCCTGTTGGGTATTTATCTTTAAAAACATTTTTTCGCTATCTGTCTTAAACAGCAGTTTAATGCCTGACGAAGATAATGTTTTTGTATAATGCTTCTCTCTTTTTTCTTTATAGAGTTGTTCCTGCTCTTTTGTAAATCTATACGGTTTTAAGCAGCCGTTTTCTTCCTCTATCCGAGCAGCACCAATTATCAGTTCTTTAATCTTTTCAAAACTCAACTTCATATTATCTCTCCCATAAAAATACAATTCAACAAAAGGCTTCTAAAACATTTTACCACAACAGATACAGTCAGTCAATGCCTCATTGGGGATTTTACCTGTTATAAAGAAAAACCGACCCTGCATCAGACAGAGTCGGTCAAATGATTATTCAGCTTTTAAAACTTCTTTATCATTATAGGTTCCGCAGTTTTTGCAAACCTTGTGAGGCATCTTATATTCACCGCACTTAGAGCATTTTACCATGCCGGGCAAAGCCAATTTCCAATTCGCTCTTCTTTTATCTCTTCTTGCCTTAGAAACTTTTCTCTTAGGTACTGCCATCTGTAAACACCTCCTACAAAATATCTGTATCTTTCAAAAACTTAATCGTTTTTTAAAAAATCCTTTAACACTGCCAGTCGCGGGTCAATTTCTGTCGTATCGCAATCGCACGTGCCGGTATTGTGATTCATTCCGCAAATATGACACAAGCCCTTGCAATCGTCACTGCACAAAAATCTTATAGGCAGTGATGTGCAAAAATTATCCTCAACTGCAACCGCCAAATCAACGGTATTGGAAACAATCGGCAAAAACAGACTGTCTTCCTCAACAGGTGAAGACGTATAATCTTCACTCATATCAAACTCAAAACTACGCTCTATCTCTTGAAGGCACCTTGCGCACAACGTAGAGAACCGTGCAGTAACATGAGCATCCAGATGAAGACTGCCGTCGGAATTTTTGATAATTCCCTTAACCTTAAACGGAGATAAAAAAACATATTCCTGTCCGTTAAAGTTGATACTGCCGATAGCAATATCCGCTGACACGTCCATCGTGGCTCCGTCTGACTTGACAATTTTTGAAACATCTATCTTCATAAATACACCTCGTCTATTCGGCGCAACAAAGATATTATATATTTTAACGCATAGTTTGTCAAGACTTTTTTGCCATTTAATTATTATTTAACCAGTTTTGCAGTATCCAATGCAATCATCATTTCCTCATCAGTGGGAATGATGAGAGTCTTAACTGTCGCTCCGGGAGCAGATATATCTCTCTCAACACCACGTACGTTATTAAGTTCCGGATCTACCTTGATGCCCATAAATTCAAGTCCGTCTGTAATAGCGGCACGCATAAGAGCAGTGTTCTCACCTATACCCGCGGTAAATACAATCGCATCTACACCGCCCATTACTGCGGCATAAGTTCCGATATAGCGTTTTACACTGTATGCGAACATATCAAGAGCAAGTTGCGCCTTCTCATCACCTTCGGAAGCGGCTTTTTCAAGATCGCGGAAATCGCTGCTGATACCGGAAATACCGTAAACACCGGATTTTTTGTTAAGCAGTTCGTCAACACCTTTTTTATCAAGGCCTTCTTTTTCCATAAGGAAAGTAACGATTGCAGGGTCAATATCACCGCTGCGTGTACCCATACATACACCTGCCAAAGGAGTAAAGCCCATTGTGGTATCTACCGACTTACCGCCGTCAACCGCTGTAATTGATGAACCATTGCCCAGGTGGAGAGTAATGATTTTAAGTTCTTCGGGTTTTTTACCGAGAATTTCAGCGGCTCTGCCTGAAACGTATTTATGTGATGTTCCGTGGAAGCCGTATCTTCTGATTTTGTGTTTTTCGTACATTTCATAAGGAAGTGCATACATAAACGCCTTCTTGGGCATAGTCTGATGGAAAGCGGTATCGAACACGCCTACCTGGGGTGTGCCGGGCATAATTTTGGCACAAGCCTCTATACCGATGATATTTGCAGGGTTATGCAAAGGCGCAAGTTCCACACACTGTTGGAGCGCATCCATAACCTTATCGTCAATTACAACTGAATCACTGAAAAGTTCTCCGCCGTGTACAACCCTGTGTCCTACGGCATCGATTTCTTTCATATCGCTGATTACGCCTACCTTGGAATCGGTGAGCGCTTCAACAACCATTCTGATTGCATCAGAGTGATCCTTCATAGCGTCTTCGCGGACAAAATCATCTCTGCCGCTTACCTTTTGTGTGAGTTTGCCGTCAATACCGATTCTCTCGCAAAGACCTTTTGCAAGGACTTTTTTCTCATCAATATCAATAAACTGATATTTAAGGGATGAACTACCTGCATTGATAACTAAAATTTTCATATCAATTCAACTCTTTTCTCAAATTTTATGAATTATTTATTTGCCTGTGCCTGAACACAAGTAATTGCAACAACACCTACGATATCCTCTGCACTGCAACCTCTTGAAAGGTCGTTAACGGGCTTCTTGATACCCTGAGTGATAGGTCCGTAAGCTTCAGCCTTTGCAAGACGCTGAGTAAGTTTATATGCGATGTTACCTGCATTGAGGTCTGGGAAAATAAGTACGTTTGCCTCTCCGGCGATATTGCTGCCGGGTGCTTTGGATTTACCTACGGAAGGAACGATTGCAGCGTCAACCTGCAATTCACCGTCAAGTTGAATGTCGGGGCGTTTTTCCTTGGCAAGTTTTGTAGCCAACTGCATTTTGTCTACAAGTTCTGACTTAGCACTGCCGTAGGTTGAATATGAAAGCATTGCAACCTTGGGTTCTGCCTCAACCAATGTTTTAAACGATGCCGCACTGCTGATTGCAATTTCAGAAACCGCATCTGCATCAGGGTTCTCGTTAAGTCCGGCGTCACTGTAAATAAATGTGCCTTTTTCACCATATTCACAATCCGGTACTACCATTACAAAGAATGCTGATACCAGTTTTGTACCGGGCGCAGTCTTCAATATTTGAAGTGCGGGACGGAGTACATTAGATGTAGAGTTAACCGCGCCGGCAACCATACCATCAGCATAGTTTCTCTCTACCATCATTACACCGTAATAGAGTGCGTTAAGCATTGTGTCACGAGCCTGCTGCTCTGTTACGCCCTTTGCTTTTCTCATTTCATAAAAAGCGTTTGCAAATTCTTCAAGTTTATCGGATTTTGCAGGGTTGATAATCTCAACGCCGCTGAGTGAAATATCTCCTGCTGTTTCTTTGATTTTGGCTTCATCACCCAAAAGCACTACATCACAAATATCCTTTTCCACAATTATAGAAGCAGCCTTTATGGAACGTATATCCTCGCCCTCTGCAAGTACAATACGTTTTCTGTCGGCTTTTGCTCTTTCAATTGTTCTTTCCAAAAAATTACTCACGTCTTTCGCCTCCCAAAAATTTCTAAAACTTTTACCAAATAATTATACATCAAGATTACCTTTTTTTCAATAGCCAAATGCAAAAAAAAGTTGCATTTTTGACACGAATCAAAAACACAACTTTTCTTTTAAATTATTTATTACTTCGGGGTCGGGTTCGGGTATATGAGAAAAAGGAAACTCTATGCCCATACTATCGTATTTTACCTGACAGATTTTTTTAAACGGCAAAAGTTCTACCTTATCAACACAAGGGTTTGCGCTTACAATTTTATTTATGGCGTCGATATTTCCGTCGTTATCGTTAAGACCGGGGATTATAACCTGGCGCAACGTAGTTGGGATTTTAAGACTGTTAAGGCGCGACAGAAACTTTAATACCACATCCATATCGCAACCTGCATTTTCACGATAGAGCAAATCGTCGGTATACTTAATATCAAGCAAAACTCTGTCTGTTACGGAAAGAAGTTTTTCCACTTTATCGCTTAAAACACTTCCCGATGTGTCAAGACAGGTATTTATACCCTTATCTTTACACAAAGAAAACAGTTCGTACACAAATTCCGCCTGTAACAAGGGTTCTCCGCCGGAGACGGTAATCCCGCCGTCAGGGCCGAAATATTCCCTGTACCTCTCAGCCTTTTGTACAAGTTGGGAGGCTGTATATTCTACTCCCTCGTCCACTGCCCAGGTGTCGGGATTATGGCAACATTTACAGCGAAGGTTACAACCCTGCATAAACACCACAAAACGTATTCCCGGACCATCAACTGTTCCAAGGCTTTGCAGAGAATGTACTCTGCCGGTTATCTGATTTTCACTCATATACATTCGTGGAAAGTACGGCTGATTACTTCCCTCTGCTGTTCGCGGGAAAGTTTACAGAAGTTAACGGCATATCCCGATACGCGGATTGTAAGATTGGGATAGTCTTCGGGATTTTCATAGGCTTTTATAAGTTGCTCTCTGTTCATAACATTGACATTGATATGATGAGCCATCTTGGAGAAATAGCCGTCTAAAATTCCGACAAGATTATTTACTCTGTCTTCCTCTGTTTTACCCAATGCATCGGGGGTAATGGAGAATGTGTTGGAAATACCGTCACGGCAGTCATCATAACTGATTTTTGCAACAGAATTAAGGGATGCCAGTGCTCCGTTTTCTTCACGGTTATGCATAGGATTTGCACCGGGGGCAAAAGGTGTGCCACACTCTCTGCCATCGGGAGTCGCACCTGTATTTTTGCCATACATAACATTTGATGTTATTGTAAGCACTGAAAGTGTATGCTCTGCATTACGGTAAGTAGGTGTTTTGCGCAGTTCTGTAATCACCTTATGGGTCATATCCTTTGCAATAAGGTCTACCCTGTCATCGTCGTTACCATATTTGGGGAAATCTCCGGTTGTTTCGAAATCGGTTATATATCCCTCTTCGTTCTTTACAGGGCGGACTGTTGCATACTTAACAGCGCTCAAAGAATCGGCAACAACGGAAAGTCCCGCTATACCAAAAGCCATAAATCTGCCCACCTGGGTATCGTGAAGTGCCATCTGGGTTTTTTCGTAAGCATATTTATCGTGCATATAATGAATAACATTCATAGTGTTTACATAAAGTTTGCTCAGCCATTCGATATATGTATTATAGCGCTCCATAACTGAATCAAAATCAAGTTTATCTCCGTCCATAACAGGCATCTGAGGGCCTATATGAATACCGCTTGTAGTATCGTATCCGCCGTTAAGGGCTATGAGCAACAGTTTAGCAAGATTACATCTTGCACCGAAGAACTGCATCTGCTTACCAACCTTCATTGCAGATACACAGCATGCAATAGCATAATCGTCACCATATATAGGACGCATAAGGTCGTCATTTTCATACTGTATGGAGTCGGTATCGGCAGATACCTTTGCACAGAATTTCTTAAAGTTTTCGGGCAGGGATTTTGACCACAGTATGGTGATATTAGGCTCAGGTGATGAGCCCAGTGTATACAGGGTATTGAGAAGGCGGAAACTGTTTTTTGTTACCAGCGTTCTGCCGTCCTCGCCCATACCGCCTACTGCCTCGGTAATCCACATGGGGTCACCGCCGAACAGTTCGTTATATTCCGGAGTGCGAAGATGCCTTGCAACACGGAGTTTTATAACAAAATCATCCATAAGTTCCTGGGCGCCCTCTTCGTCAAGTATACCAGCGGCAATATCACGTTCGATATAAATATCAAAAAAAGTGCTTACTCTGCCGAGGGACATAGCGGCACCGTTCTGTTCTTTGATTGACGCAAGGTATCCGAAATATGTCCACTGAATTGCCTCACGGGCATTGGCTGCCGGCTGACTGATATCAAAGCCGTACATTGCAGCCATTTCTTTTAAATATCCCAAAAAGGTAATCTGCTGAAACAGTTCCTCTCCCAAACGAACAGAATCAGTATTGAAATTGTCGTTTGCAAGGTTTGCTTTGTCCTTCTTCTTTTCTTCGATAAGTTTATCAATACCGTAAAGCGCAATACGGCGATAGTCACCTATAATTCTTCCTCTGCCATAAGCATCAGGAAGACCTGTAATAACATGACTGCTACGGGCTTTGCGCATCTCATCGGTATATACGCGGAATACTCCGTCATTATGGGTGGTGCGGTACATAAACTCCTCTTCAACTTCCGCCGAAAGTTCATAACCATAAGCCTCGCAGGCCTGTTTTACCATTCGCATTCCGCCAAAAGGATTTACTCCTCTTTTAAGTGGTGCATCCGTCTGCAATCCGACTATGATTTCATTATCTTTATCAATATATCCCGGCTTATAACTTTTTAAAGAAGATGCAACGGAGGTATCTACATCCAGCACTCCGCCACGACGGGATTCTTCCTTAAACAATGCCTGTACCTTTTCCATCAGATCTCTGGTACGGTCAGTCGCCGATGAAAGGAATTGTGCATCGCCCTCGTATTGGCGATAATTTGTCTGTATAAAATCTCTGACGTTAATCTCTGTCTGCCATATGCCGGAATTAAAATTTTTCCAATTTTCGTGATTCATAACAATTCCTCCTTATTATATCAGTATATAATAAAAGGGCAATCAGCCATATATACTGAATGCCCAGACGGTCGGCTATTATTCCTTTGCATTCCCCTGCGGTAAATCCGCATAACCCGTCAGTTATACAAAGGCTTTCTCTATGTCTATCATACAACAAAACTCGAATTTTGTCAATACAGCAATTGCAAATTTATGATTTGAATGTTTCTTTTATTTTTTCAAAAAACGTTTTCTGTTGTTTATAATTTTTGTCGTTAGTGGCTTCGCCGAATTTGGCAAGGACGCTCTTCTGTTCGGCTGTGAGATTTTTAGGAACTTCAACAACAACGTTTATTATCTGGTCACCGCGAATACCTGTACGGATATTTTTAATGCCCTTTCCCCGCAGTCTAAAAGCCGTTCCGCTTTGTGTTCCGTCGGGAATTGTGTATTTTATCATTCCGTCAATCGTGGGAACCTCTATCTCTGCACCCAATGCCGCCTGTACAAAAGTTACAGGTACATCGCAATAAACCTCTGTACCGTTACGGCTGAATATGGGATGGCGTTTTAAGGTAACTGTTACATACAAATCGCCGTTCGGTCCGCCTTTGTATCCGGCGTCGCCTTGTCCTCGGAGTGACACTGTTTCACCGTGATTTATACCCGCAGGGATATTAACCTCAATAGTACGGGCGCGTTTGATTTTGCCCCTTCCCTTACACTTGGTACAGGGGTTTTTAATAATAGTTCCGCTGCCGCCGCAGTTATTACACGGCGATACGTTTACAAACTGGCCGAAGGGAGAGCGCTGTGTTGTACGGACTTCACCACTGCCGCCGCACACTGAACAGGTCTGGCGATCGGAAGCATTCTTCGCTCCTACGCCGTGACACTCGTCGCAGTCTTCCACACGGTACGTCTTAATCTGTTTCTTAACGCCGAATGCGGCTTCCTCAAAGGTAAGTATAACACTTTCGGATATATCGTTACCCTTACGGGGACCATTCCTGCGAGCAGATGATCTGCCGCCAAAACCGCCGCCGAAGAAGGAGCCGAATATATCGGAAATATCCATATCTTCAAAACCGCCGAAACCACCAAAACCGCCACCG
>SVKG01000023.1 GCA_015068565.1 Oscillospiraceae bacterium
TTTAAAAATTCAATATCGACTCCTGCCGCGATTGAAACAAACACCTTTTCATCAGGCAGAACCATTCTTGAAATCTTTTCAAGAATATCGCCCATCAGGTGGGGTTTTACGGCAAGTATTATATAATCGGAAGATTTAACGACTTCTTCAAGGTCACACACATTAACTCCCAGAGAAAGAACTCCGTCACTTATACGGGGGTCTGCCACATAAACATCACCGCAGGATACCCCACTGTGCAAAATCAGTCCGGAAATAATGGCACTACCCATATTACCCGCACCTACAAATCCTATTTTGCTCATTATCTCAAAACTCCTTTATATCTTTATCCGGTATTCCCGAAAGTATTACTCCACGCTTTAATAAAAAGCCCTTGCGCATAGCAAGGGCTTTTTATTAAATTTAAGTTATTGATTATTTTACAGCGTTCTTCAAACCCTGACCAGCTTTGAAAGAAGGAACCTTTGCAGCGGGGATGTTGATGATCTCGCCTGTTCTGGGGTTCTTACCTTTTCTTGCAGCGCGCTTTTTGGTTTCAAATGTACCGAAACCGATCAAAGCGATTTTGTCTTCAGCTTTCAATGCGCCTGTAACTGTCTCGATAAAAGCATTCAAAGCCTTTTCTGCATCCTTTTTGGTCAATCCGGATTTTTCTGCCATTTTAGCAATCAAATCACATTTTTTCATTTTCCTTACCTCCTGGAATTTATACTACGGAATTATAGGTTAATTATATCAAAAGAATTTTTCTTTTTCAATATTTTTTGCGATAAAGTTGTTAATTTGTATGTTTTTCCCAAAAAAATTTAAATTTATTACTCTTAATCAACAAATACCGCCCCTGTTTTTGTGAGTTTTACATAGTTTTCTCCACTTTGAAAACAGGCTGTTTTTTCCCTTTTATCCTTTAATTTATCTTTATTGTTTCCCACAGAGTGTTTAAATAATCAAGAGTTTCTGCTTTAAGGTTGCGATATGCATTCTTTTCATACTTTTCCGCAAAATTATCTACATGCTCGTACAAAACAGACATTGCCTCCTCACCCATTTCCTCGATATATCCTTCATTTTCATACACGAGTTTGTTGGGGGACGCGTAATAAGTATACTCCGCATTCGCCACTGCCGCCTCCTCCGAAAGCATATAGTTAATAAAGATTTCCGCAAGTTCCTTATTCTGGCAACAAGAAGGTATACACATTGCATCTACATAAAAATTAGTGGTATCAGGGTAGTAGAATTTCAAATCAACATTATCTGACTGAGCGTCTTTCATAGTGAAATAATCACCCGCATAATATGCTCCTATTGCGGCTTCGCCCGATTCCAGAATGTTATAGATTTCGTCCATAACAAAACTGTAAACCAGCGGACGCTGTGCAATAAGTTCCTCACAGGCAGCATCCCATACGGCATGATCGTCACTGTTTACATCAAGACCGTTTTTATACATCGCCATACCAAAAGCGTCGCGGGAGTTATTGAACTGCAAAATCTTATCAGCGTACTTTTCGTTCCACAAAAGGTCCCAACTGCCGGTGTCGGCTTCGTCAACCTCGTTGGCATCATAGATAACCCCTACTATGCCGTATGCATAAGGCACTGTATATTTGCCCTCGGGATCGTAATACAGACTTTTAAAATCTTCATCAATATATTTATAATTGGGGACATTATCAAAGTTTATGGGCAAAAGCATATTCTCTGCCGACATACGGGCAATCATATAGTCCGAGGGGATGACAACATCATAACTTACAGCACCGCTGGAAAGTTTGCTGTACATATCCTCATTGGAGGCAAAGGTAGTATAGTTTACCTTAACGGCAGTTCCGTAGGTCTGTTCATACCACGCCTCGAACTCTCTTATTGTATCAAAACTTCCCTCACTGCCGTCGGATATATACTCGCCCCAGTTATACACATTAAGGGTAAGAGTTTCCCCGCCGCAGCCTGTAAGGCACAAAGTGCATATAATCGCAACGGACACACACACACAAATAAATCTTTTCATCTTGTTCCTCCCTCTGAATTATATCGATCTTCCTTACGGTCCTTACTTTCCACCACATTATTGATTAAAAGAAGCACCATGGTAACTACAAATATTATCGTTGCAAGAGCGTACATCTTGGGCGTAACGGTTTTCTTGGTCATACCGTATATACGGATAGGCAGTGTCTGAAAATCGTTTCCCGATGTAAAATAACTTATTACAAAATCGTCAAGGGATAATGTAAACGCCATTATCGCTCCCGTTATTATACTGGGCATAATCTGGGGCAGTGTAACCTTTACAAAAGCCCGGAGTGGCGTACATCCCAAATCCTGTGCCGCCTCTGTCAGGTTGGAGTCCATCTGGTTAAGTTTTGGCAGAACCTGAAAGATAACATAAGGCAGACAGAATGTTACATGAGCAATCAGAAGTGTCCAGAAATTAAGGCTGGTTGCCGCGCCGAAAAGATGTCCCACAAACACGAACACGAGCATCATTGAAATACCTGTTATGATATCCGGGTTAATCATAGGGATATTTGTAACGGTATTCATAACACCCCTCATCCATTCTCTGCGGATACGGTAGATGCCGTATGCCGCCATAGTACCGACAACAGTCGATATACAGGTGGCGGATGTTGCCAGAATCAGCGTATTCTTTACAGATTCAAGGGTGTTCTCGTCGCTCATCAGTTCCCTGTACCACCGCAGGGAAAATCCCGAAAATACCGAAAGGCTTTTTGCATCGTTAAAAGAAAACACAAGCAAAACGGCTATCGGTGCAAACAAAAACACAAATATAAGAGATGTGTAGATTTTAGACGTTGTTTTCATCTTACGCACCTCCATGAACGGTCCTGCCGGTGATGTATTTGAGAAGTCCCATACACACCAGCAATATAACCATAAGTATAAACGCAATCGCCGCAGCAAAATGCAGATTATTGGCTATGTACTGTCCTTCGATAACGTCACCTATAAGGAAAAACTTGCCGTTACCCAGTTTTTGCGAGATATAGAATGTACTTATGGAGGGTATCAGCACCATTGTTATTCCCGATATTACTCCCGGCATACTCAAAGGAAATACCACTCTCCGCATTACACCGAAACCGTTACAGCCCAAATCACGTGCTGCTTCAAGCAGTTTTTCGTCCATCTTGGCAAGGATAGAGTATATAGGCAGAATCATATAGGGAAAGTAATCGTAAACCATACCTATAACAACAGCAGTTTCCGTACCTATTATATGCAAGGGCGACATACCCAACTTTGCTATAAACCCGTTTAAAATACCTGTATCCTGCAAAATGGTCATCCAGGCATAGGTGCGGATAAGGAAATTCATCCACATAGGAATCATAATAAGGGTAACCAAGAGTCTTTGCGTTTTTGCTCTGGCTCTTGCCATTATATACGCCATGGGATATCCTATGGCGAGGCAAACCACAGTGGATACTGCCGCAAGTTTAAGTGAGCGGACAAATATCACAAGGTATGTCCTGACCTCCTGAAAAGTTCCGTCGGGATTCTTAACCTGACTTACCGCCGTAAAAAAGCGTGATATGTTTTCGAAGGTAAAATTAAAGTTATTGTCCGTAAATGCATAATATGCCACAAACACAAGAGGCACAACAATAAACAACACCGACCACACGGAATACGGAAACAGAAAAAATCCCGTCCCGCCGGATGTGTGTCTTGCTACGGATTTGTTCATATCATTCCTCACCTCCGGCATCGAGCAGTTCGTCCAGTTCGTTGGAATATGAGGAATAATCTCCGAACATTCCGGAGTATTTTGATTTTTTCATTATATGAATAGCGTCAGGCTCTAAACTGATGCCTATTCGCTCACCGACATTTACAGAATCGGTTGTCTGTATCATCCATTTAAAACCGCCGATATCAACAATTATCTCGTTATGTACACCCATAAAGGTTACCTGTGTTACCAGTCCTTTGAGCATACCCTCCGCCTCGGGTACAATATCAACGTCCTCAGGGCGCACTACAACATCAACAGGTTCGCCCTCTGCAAAGCCTTTGTCAAGGCAGTCAAAGGTATGGCCCGAAAACTTTGCTTTGAAGTTTTCAACCATAACGCCGTCAATTATATTACTCTCACCGATAAAGTCTGCAACAAATGCATTCTTCGGCTCGTTATATATATCCGCAGGTGTGCCTATCTGCTGTATCTTACCCTCGCTGAGCACCACTATGGTATCGGACATACTGAGCGCTTCCTCCTGGTCGTGGGTTACAAATACAAAGGTTATACCCGTGCTCTGCTGTATCTTTTTAAGTTCCTGCTGCATATCCTTACGGAGTTTAAGGTCAAGAGCGCCCAAAGGCTCATCAAGGAGCAATATCTGCGGTTTGCTTATAAGGGCTCTTGCAATGGCAACCCTCTGCTGCTGACCGCCCGACAGACTCGTCACACTGCGGTTTGCAAAGTTAGACAGCATAACAAGGGACAGCATCTCGTCAACCTTTTGCTTTATCTCTGCCTTTGGCACTTTCTTCTCCCGAAGGGGAAACGCCACGTTTTCAAAAACATTAAGATGGGGGAACAGCGCATATTTCTGAAATACGGTATTTACATTACGTTTGTGGGGCGGAACATCGTTGATACAATCACCCATAAAAATAATCTCGCCCTCGTCGGGAGTTTCAAATCCGCCTATCATCCGCAAAAGTGTCGTCTTACCGCAGCCGGAAGGACCAAGCAAAGTGATAAACTCGTTATCGCATATATAAAGGTTAATACCGTCTAAAACCTTTTCGCCGTCAAAAGATTTAGTGATATTTTTGAGTTCGATTATTTTTTTCACTTACCCTTCCCCCTGAACAAAAAAATGCAGTACATCGCCGTCGGCAACATACTGCATGAGAAAAACAATTATACGAATACACAATCGTAATATACTGTATCTCAATGGGTTCAGAGTCTATATAGCAAAGAATACTTTTACTACTCTTATTGACCATTTCACAAGTTATGCGCCGTCAGGCTGTATTGTCAAACTTATAAAATTTGAGCTTCTAACTCAATCAATAAGGCAACAGAAGTTGCCAACCGCCCGAGGTTTTCTCTTGCGGTTTTCGGCATTCGACCCGGCTGTCCGTATGGCCTTAGCCGATATGCATCGGCGGTCGTATATCCTGCTTCGGAAAACTCTTTCCGATTGAGATGTAATTGAGTATAACACAACGGGCGAATTTTGTCAACAGTTGTTTTTAACTCTTACCGCCTCAACAACTATATCCGAAAACCCGTTTCCTACGATACGTTTCATATTCTTTGCGGGATACTCCCCAGCATACAAATCCAATTCGCAAACACCGGTTATCCTTACAATTTTAATACTGTTATCCTCTCCCGCGGGTACCCGTACATACTGCCCTACATCAAACATTCCCCGAAAGGCAAGGTAACAGTATTCCTTACCGACACTGCCAAATACCACACTGTAACAAGCATCCTCGCCGTCACATGCCCTGTCGCGGGACAACATTTCCAACTCTTTGAAAAGTTCTTCTGCCGTCGCACGGGATTTTTCGTCAAGGACAGGGTTTGCCCGTATGTTTGCAGCAAGTGTCAGACAATCGTAATACATAACATCAAAGGTACTCGCATCGACTGCAAACCTCATCCTATCCAGATGCTTTTTAATTAACCTGACAAAATGCATCAGAGAAATACTTTCCACGGTTTGTTTTATATCTCTATATTTGCGCGATTTAATGCTTGTACAAAGACTGTCCGCTATCATACGGGACTGATTAAGCACATCAGCCGCAAAACCGCTATTCCTTTTGTACTTTATAAAATTCAATATGAATTTCCACAGTTTCTTTATCACTTAAATTCCCCGTTTCGACAAAAAAGACATCACAAGGGATGTCTTTTGATCAGATGTTATCAATCTTCTTCAAAATAAAGCAATTTGTGAGGTGGGATTTCGAGCGCCTTCGCTATCCTGAAAAGAGTATCAAGAGAGATTGCCTTATAAATATTAGGTGCCTCAATCTGACCGATAAAAGACACACCGCATCCCAGAATCTCTGCAAGTTGCTCCTGAGTCAATGATTTCAGTTTTCGATAATATGATATTTTAAGTCCTATTTTTATATAATTATTTTTAAATTCTGCTTTCATTATAATCACCTAATGTAATTTTATTATTATATTAAGTGAACGAAAATATGTTTTATTTGATATATTTATTATATAAAAAATAACAATTATGCACTTATCGAACCGCGGTGTTCTCGCTATCCTGAAATCCCATAAAAAAAGACACCCTGTGGGGTGCTCCCCATAAGATTACGTTTGTGTTCGGTCAGGGACTACGACTCGCTTCGCTCCCTGCATTTTAATGAAATATCAACTTCGTTGATATGAAATAATCCTGCGGATTGTGAAATATTTTTCTTACAGAAAAATGTGAAATAAAATAAATCCTTTATCACACGCCGCAGGCGTATTTCATATTGCGAAGCAATATTTCACGCACGAAGTGTATTTCACAAATCCTGAAAGGATTTATTTCATTGAAAAAGCGACTTGTCGAAACAAGTCGCTTTTTCTTATGGGCCTTCAGGGACTCGAACCCCGGACCAACCGGTTATGAGCCGGTTGCTCTAACCAACTGAGCTAAAGGCCCTTACTCAGTCAACTGAACGTATTGTATTATATCACTTAAATCTGCGGGTGTCAAGACTTTTATTGAAAAACTTTCCTCGTCAAATCCCGACAAAGCGGAGAGTGATGAGGGTCCACCCATAGAGATGTTTTATTATTTAATGAAATATCAACTTTGTTGATATGAAATAATCCTGCGGATTTTTTCTTTACGTTCGAGCCCTTTATATCTTAAACATAAAAAAACCATTCCAGAAGGAATGGTCTTTTTATGGGAGTTATAGGGCTCGAACCTATGACCCTCTGCTTGTAAGGCAGATGCTCTCCCAGCTGAGCTAAACTCCCAAGAATGACCCGTAGGGGAGTCGAACCCCTGTTATCGCCGTGAAAGGGCGGTGTCTTAACCACTTGACCAACGGGCCATATATATTATCCGGCAAACGACACATATTGTGCCACCCGCCGGTTGTTTTACTAAGTAGCGGCAGACGGATTTGAACCATCGACACTACGGGTATGAACCGTATGCTCTAGCCAACTGAGCTATGCCGCCATACGTAACCGCAAACAACGATATTATAATACGAATGGAAACGGTTGTCAATACTTTTTTTAAATTTTTTTAAAATTTATTTAGACTATATGACATATCCCGTCGGCAGGTGCTACCGTCAGATTTACATCTTTACCAATTTTTATATCATTAGCGGCAAAACATTCTGCCGTTGTATTATATGCAATATCAGGTGTATTATTCTTTTCGCTCAAATGACCGAGAACGATATTTTCTGCACCCCACTTTACGAGTTGGGCAGCAAGTAAAGAGGCGTGTTCATTTGACAGGTGCCCTCTGCGGCCTAATATACGTTGTTTAAGGTGATAAGGGTACGGGCCGTTTTTGAGCATCTCAACGTCATGATTGGACTCAATAAGTACTGCCTTGCTTTTGCAAAGATGTTTAAGTACAACGTCCGTGACACAGCCCATATCAGTTGCAACGGAATAATAGTTGCCGCCGAACCTAAATGTATACCCTACCGAATCAACGGCATCGTGCGATGTGGAAAAAGAGAAAACCTCTATATCGCCTACACCGAATTTTTCGTTTGCATTAAACACATGTATATTATCGTCAAATATCCAGCCGGTGACGGTCATGGCCTTTTCCATTGTGGCAGAAGTTGCATACACGGGTATTGAGTAATTACGGCTTAAAGTGCCCACGCCAAGAATATGGTCGCGGTGCTCGTGGGTTACAAGTATACCGTGAATCTCCGAGGGGTGGATTCCGATTTTTGCAAGTGCTTCCGCAATCCTCGCGGCACTGACTCCCGCATCTACCAGCAGGTTTGTTCTGCCATCGGAAATGAATGTACAGTTACCGCTGCTGCCACTGAACAAAGTATAAAATCCTGACATTTAATCGTTTGTCCTCTTAATATCAGCACCAAGTGCCGACAGTTTTTCTACAATCCGCTCATAGCCTCTGTCTACATGGCGGATGTCGGATATCTCACTCTCACCCTCTGCGCACAGTGCCGCAATAACCATACATGCCCCTGCACGAAGGTCAGTAGCCTTAATCTGAGCACCCTGCAAGTGAGTACCGCCCTCTACAACGGCAACTCGTCCGTCAACAGTGATACGGCATCCCATTTTTTCAAGTTCGCCTATATACTGGAAACGGTTATCCCACACGCTTTCCGTAACAATGCTTGTCCCGTCAACCGTAGTGAGCAGTGCCACCATCTGGGGTTGCAGGTCAGTGGGGAAACCGGGGTAAGGCAAAGTCTTTACATTTACTCTGCTCAAAGATTTATTGGCAACGACTCTTATCTCATCGTCGCCCTCCCATACTTCTATACCCATTTCCACCATTTTGGCAGAGAGCACATCCATGTGCTTGGGTATCACGTTTTTAATAACAACATCGCCACGGGTAGCGGCTGCTGCAATCATATATGTTCCCGCTTCTATCTGGTCGGGGATAACGGTATAAGTACCGCCGTGAAGATTTTTTACACCTTTGATTTTAATAACATCTGTACCGGCGCCGCGGATATTGGCACCCATTGAATTCAAAAAGTTTGCCACATCAACAACGTGGGGTTCTTTTGCCGCATTTTCAAGCACGGTGTTTCCGGGGGCAAACACTGCCGCAAGCATAATATTGATAGTGGCGCCTACACTTGCAACGTCAAGATAAACCTGACCGCCGTGGAGTTCCTCGCCGTCAGCCTCTATAACGCCGTTGCGGATATCAATACTGCATCCCAAAGACTGAAAGCCTTTGATGTGCTGGTCAATGGGACGTGTGCCGAAATTACAGCCGCCCGGGAGGGGTACACACGCTTTGTGGAATCTGCCAAGCAGTGAGCCTATAAGATAGTATGATGCCCTCATCTTTTTGCATTTTTCCACGTCTGCCACATAAGTAGACAAGTTTCGGCAATCTATTTTATAAGTACCTGAACTTATACGGGTAACATCGCCGCCCAATGCTTCTATCATGTCGGTAAGCACCCATACGTCACTTATGTCGGGCACATTCTCCAATATAATCTCATCTTCAACAAGGAGTGCTGCGCAGAGTATTGCAACAACGGCATTTTTGGCACCGCTGACAGCAACTTCACCTGTAAGAGGACGTCCACCTTTGACTATAAATTTCTCCAATACTATCCCCCCGTGCATAAATCATAATCAGAATTTATACTTCATCGGTATTATACCATACTATTGTCTTTTTGAAAAGGATTATTTTCTGCTTTCTTAAAAGTCCGCTATTTTAAGCCTTACCGCATTGAGTGCATTTTTAACAGTTACACGGCGGATACGGTCACGGTTACCTGCAAGAGTGAGCCTACGGCACTCTACACCGCCCTTACTGTCGGCAATACCCACATACACAAGGCCTACCGGTTTTTCCTCGCTGCCGCCTCCGGGTCCGGCTATTCCCGTTATACCTACGCCGATATCTGCGCCCGACACCCTCAGCACACCTGATGCCATCTCTTTCGCAGTCTGTTCACTTACGGCGCCGTACTCATCCAAAGTTTGTGCAGATACGCCGAGGAGTTTTATCTTCATATCATTGCTATATGTTATGACTCCCATTTCGTAAAATTCCGATATACCGGGAACAGATGTCAGAAACTCGCCCAGCATACCGCCGGTACAGGACTCGGCAGTGGCTATTTTAAGATTCTTTTCCTTTAAAAGTTTATATACACTGTCTTGAAGTTCCTCTGCACCGTAGCCGTAGATTATATCTCCGGCTATCTTACGTATTTGCTCCTCCACAGGATCGAAACGGCGGTTTGCTTCTTCCTCGGTTTTCGCCTTGGTGGTCAACCTGAGCATAACCCCCGAATCCTTGGCATAAGGCGCTATGGTAGGGTCGGTCTGCCCGGTCATTATGGGTTTCAGCATTTCTTCAAGTTTCGATTCGCCTATACCGAAGGTGTTTATCTCCCTCGAATAAAGACGTTCGGGGGATTTTTCCCTCAAAAACGGGAAAACAGACTCCTCAAACATAGGCTTCATCTCAGACGGCGGTCCGGGAAGAAAAACTGCAATTTTGCCGTCTTTTTCTATTATTCCGCCGGGGGCCGTTCCGTTATTATTTTCAAGTATTATACACTCTTCGGGCATATCAGCCTGTTTGAAGTTTGACGGTACTGCATTGGAGTTTATCCGTTTGAAGTAGTCCTTTATCCTTTGCTCACTCTCATTATCGCGTACAAGTTTCAGCCCGAAAAAGTCTGCAACCATCTCTTTTGTTATATCATCAGCCGTAGGTCCGAGTCCGCCGGTGAGAATCACAATATCGCTTCTTTCAAAAGCCGCAGACAACGCCGAAAGCAATCTGTCACGATTGTCGCCCACGGTAGTCTGATAATAAACACTTATGCCAAGCACGGCAAGTTGTGTGGATATATACTGCGCATTGGTATTTACTATCTCACCAAGCAACAATTCTGTACCGACAGATATCAGTTCAGCATTCATAACTTCACCTCAGACAATTATTGTTTCAACACCTGCTACCGCCTCGTCTATCAACGCTTCGCAATCGAGCAATGCCTGATATTTAAGCACCTTTTCAAGACGCGGTTTAGTGCTGGGCCTCTTTGGCGTAAAAACTGTACAGCAATCCTCATAAGGAAGTATTGATGTATCAAAAGTGCCTATCTCACGGGCAATATCTACAATATCCGTTTTATCCATACCTATAAGTGGGCGGAACACGGGCATATTGACTGCATCGTTAGTAACTCCCAAAGCAAGAATAGTCTGACTTGCCACCTGTCCGAGACTCTCTCCCGTAACGAGTGCATCGCAACCGTTAAGACGGGCAATCCTCTCTGAAATCGCCATCATAAAACGGCGCATAATAAGAGTTAAATATTCCTCGGGGCATTTATCGCGTATCTGCAACTGGATTTCCGTAAAAGGCACAACGTGTACTTTCATTTTGCCCGTATATTCCGAAACAATTCCCGCAAGTTTCAAAACCTTATCCTTGGCTCTGTCACTTGTGTATGGGTAACTGAAAAAGTGTACCGCTTCCAGAGCGACACCGCGTTTTGCTATCATATACGCCGCAACGGGACTGTCTATACCGCCGGAGAGCAAAAGTGCCGCCTTGCCGCCTGTACCTACCGGCATACCGCCGATTCCCTTTTCCCTGCCTGTATGCACAAAAGCATTATCGTCACGGATTTCGGCATGAACGACAACTTCGGGGTTATGGACATCGACTTTTATATGCGGGTAATTATCAAGAATAAATCCCCCCACCTCATCACAGATTTCAGGTGATTTGAGCGGAAACTTCTTATCAGAACGCTTTGCCTCTACCTTAAAGGTCTTCGCATTTTTTAAAACATCACCGATTGCCTCGGGTATGACAGAGAATATTCCATCCATACTCTTTTCTGTTTTATAGGCAACAACAATTGACACAATGCCGAAAATCTTTTTGAGTTTTTGGTATATTGCATCAGTCTGCTCATCGCCCTCGGCAGGTTCTATATAAATAGTCGCCTGGGATTTGTATATTTTATATGCGCCCTCATTGCGCAGACGGTAACGAATATTGCGCACCAGAGCATCCTCAAATATGGGACGGTTCTGTCCTTTAAGTATTATCTCACCGTAGCGTACAAGTAAAACTCTGTCCATAATAAAATTCTCCTGTTATCTCATAATAGCGCGTAAAACGGGAATCTGCTCACACAAAACCTTATACACGGTCTCCGCCTCTTCAACTGTATTATCACCGCTGAAACTGAACCGTATGGCGCTATCGATAATGTTATCCTTAACTCCCATTGCGGTCAGCACATGGCTGCGCCCTTTTTTGTGCGAACTACATGCCGAACCGGAGGATACATAAATCCCCTTGTCTTCCAGCACATGCAACAGCACCTCTGACTTAACCCCTGTAAAAGATACGTTCAGCACTCCGCAAGTACTGTCGGCGGGAGTGTTTATAACTGTATTTTCTATGTTTTTACTTATTTTATCCAGTAGACAGTTCTTTACCGCCTCCATAGCGGCAACATTGGTGTCAAAGTTTGCAGTAAGTTCCTCTGCGGCAACTGCAAAACCCGCTATACCGGGGATGTTCTCCGTAGATGACCTGAGTCCCTTCTCCTGACCGCCGCCGTAGATAACGGGTACTATACGGATACCCTTTCGGATATAAAGGGCGCCCACACCCTTTGGTCCGTGAACCTTATGGGCAGAAACCGAAAGCAGGTCTGCACCGAGTTTTTTTGCTGATATTCTGATTTTGCCGTAGGATTGCACCGCATCTACGTGCAAAACCGCACCGGCACTGTGTACCATTTGGGCAATTTCCTCAATGGGCTGGATTGTTCCCGTCTCGTTATTGACGTGCATAACACTCACAAGCAATGCGCCCTTATCAAGTTCAGTGCGGAGTTGTTCCAAACTTACTTTACCCTCTTTATCCACATCAAGGTAAACGGCCTCAAACCCCTCGCTTTCGAGTTGTTTAAAGGCTTCGTGGACTGCGGGGTGTTCTGTTTTTGTAGTTATTATTCTGTTGCCCTTACGTTTATTGCAACGGCAATAACCTATGATTGCGGCATTGTCACTCTCGGTACCGCCGGAGGTAAACACTATCTCCTCAGCCGTTGCGCCGAGGCTCTTTGCTACCTTTGTACGGCAATCTTCCATCAAATCCTCTGCCGCCTTACCCATCCTGTGCAAAGACGAGGGATTACCGTATACTGATTTCATCGTATCTGCAACTGCACGGCACACTCCTTCCGAAGGTGCCGTGGTTGCGCTGTTATCAAAATATATACTCATAATATTATTTAATTACTGCCCCGTCGGGAATCTGCTCGTCTACACTTACAACGGCAAGTTTGCCGTCACACGATGCCGCAAGAATCATACCCTCCGATAGAACTCCGCGGAGTTTTACGGGTTTTAAGTTAGTTACAACGGCAACCTTTTTGCCTACGAGTTCCTCCGGTTTATAGTATTTTGCAATACCGGAAACAATCTGGCGTACTTCGTCACCTATCTTGATTTTAGATACCAAAAGTTTATCGGCACCCTCCACATTGGCAGATTCCAAAACAACGCCCACTTTGAGTTCAACTCTGGCAAAGTCCTCTATGGAGATTTCAGTCTTTTCGTCTTTCTTTTCCTCTTTTTTATCTTCCTTTACAGGCTCTGCTTTTGCTTCGTTCTCTGCTGCTATTTCTTCAAGTTTTTTCTTCTCGTCTACTCTGGCGAAAAGCATCTGCGCCGCACCAACCGTAACGGAGCCTGACTGCGCAAACTCTGCAAGGGATTCTATACTGCTGTCACCGGCTCCTGACTGGGCGATAATCTTATCGGCAGTATCGGGCATAAAGGGTTTGAGCAGCACTCCTATAAAGCGGATAGACTCCAAAAGGTTATACAAAACAGTGCTGAGTCTGTCTTTTTTAGCATCATCCTTGGCAAGTGCCCACGGCTCTGTTTCGTCAATATATTTATTACTGCGACGCGCAAGAGAGAGTATCTCCTCCAAAGCATCGGCAACGCGGAATTCGTCCATCTTTGCCTTTACTGCATCGCGGGTTTTAACTGCAAACTCTGCAACCTCTGCATCCACGCCTTCGCATACGCCCTTATATTCAACCGTTCCGCCAAAATACTTGTCAGCCATTGCAACTGTGCGGTTTACAAGGTTACCGAGAGTATTGGCAAGGTCTGCATTGTATCGGGCGATAATGTTTTCGTAAGTGATTGTGCCGTCCTGGGCATAGGGCATCTCGCGGAGCACATAATAGCGTACACCGTCAACACCGAAATGGCGTACCAGATCGTCTGCATATATAACATTACCCTTTGATTTGCTCATTTTATCCGTACCGAAAAGGAGCCAGGGATGTCCGAACACCTTTTTGGGTAACGGCTCACCCATAGCCATAAGCATAATGGGCCAGTAGATTGTATGGAATCTCAATATATCCTTACCTATGATATGAACATCGGCAGGCCAGTATTTGTTATAAAGTTCGCCCTTGCCGTCAGGGGAATATCCGAGGGCAGTGATATAGTTTGAAAGGGCGTCTATCCACACATATATTACATGGTTATCGTCAAAGGTTACGGGTATACCCCACTTAAAAGTGGAACGTGACACACAAAGGTCTTGCAGTCCGGGTTTTAAGAAGTTATTTACCATTTCCTTTTTACGGGACTCGGGCTGGATGAAATCGGGATTTTCCTCAATATGCTTCATAAGGGCATCCTGATATTTGCTCATCTTAAAGAAGTATGCTTCCTCGCTGGTTTTTTTAACGGGACGTCCGCAATCGGGACAAACTCCATCCTCTATCTGCGTGTCGGTAAAAAACGATTCACAGGGTACACAGTACCAACCCTCGTACTTGCCCTTATATATGTCGCCCTGGTCGTAGAGTTTTTTAAATATCTTCTGCACAGATGCAACGTGCTCGTCGTCTGTTGTACGGATAAATTTATCGTAACTGGAATTCATAAGGTTCCATATATCCTTTATCTCACCGGCAACAGTGTCAACATACGCTTTGGGAGTAATGCCCTGCTCCTTTGCTATATCCTCAATCTTCTGTCCGTGCTCGTCCGTACCTGTAAGAAAAAATACGTCAAAGCCCTGCTGACGCTTATACCTTGCAATAGCATCAGTAAGAACAATCTCATAGGTATTTCCAATGTGGGGTTTGCGGGATGTATACGCAATAGCCGTTGTAATATAAAACTTTTCCTTCAAAATGTTCACGTCCTCAATTATTATTTTAACCGCACCTTTGCGGTACAATTTGACATAGTTGCCGCATTGTAATATAATTTACATATACGATTATATCACGTTTTTCAAAAAAATCCACCGATTTTTCATATTTTTGGAAACTTTTTTATGCCTTTATACGTCTAAACGATAAAAACACAGGATATTTTGCAAAAGAAAGGATGGTTGTATGAAAAAAATTATTTCCCTTATTGTTGCGGCAACATTGATTCTGAGTCAGTTTGCATTGGTTTATGCCGATGACGGCGACACTGTTGCCCGTCTTATTCTTACCGTCAAGGAAAAGTTTTCAATAGACGACGAGAAGTTTGTTTTTGAAAACTATAACAAAGAGGATTACAGCGGCAGCGTATCCTACTACCTGTCCTGGAAGGGCAGAAATTCATCAGAGTACTCCGACCCTGACTACATATCCGCACGGATAAGCGAAGACGGGGAAGTGGAATATTACCACACTAACCGCAGATACACAGAAACCACTGCTCTGCCATTGTTCAGCCGTGAGGAAATCAGGGCGAAAGCAATGGAGTATGTTAAAAGGATTTCTCCCGAAAGGGCAGTAAAACTCGGTGAGTCCGTAATACACAGTGACACAAACCCCTCCGTTGAGTTTGAACGGGTTGAAAACGGAATCCCCGTTGCAGGTGACAGTATAAGGGTTGAACTCTCATCTGACGACCTTGCACTTACAAGTTACAACTGCCACTGGACCGACACGGAGTTCCCCGCACCCGAAAAAATTCTCACACCGGAACAGGCACAAGAGGCGTACAAAGAGCAGATAGGCTACGAACTTTTATACAACATCAAAACCAAGAACTACGCCGTTGAAGATATATATCTTTCCCTTTCACCCAAGGATGCTTCCGCCGCTATTGATGCTTTCAGCGGTATGGCTGTAAAGCCCCACGGCGTTACTTACAAATACGCCTCCGGTGCAACAAACGATATGGCGGTAACAGAAGAAACCTCGGCAGAACTTTCACGCGAAGAACAGCAACTGGTCGACGAGGTCAACGAGATGATTACAAAAGAGGATGCCGAAAAAACAATAAGACAAGTTGCAGAATTGAGCATCCCCGCCGATGCTGTGGCAGAATCTTTTGCAGTGTCCCGCAACAAGTACGGGGAATACATAGCCCGTATACAACTTGGCAAAAACAACGGCGACTATTATTACAACACGTGGGCATCCATAAATGCAAAAACAAAAGAGATAATATCGTTCAACCAATACAGCAAAATCACAGACGATAAAGCCGTATACCCCGCAGACAAAGCAAAGACTCGTGCAGAAGCATTTTTGCAAAAGTACTGCGGTGACAAGTTCAGCCGGACTCAGCCGCAATTTGTTATCGGCGCAGGTGACGAATACAGTTTTAACTATGACAGATACGAAAACGGTGTCAGGGTATCGGGCGATGGACTGAGAATTTCTTTTAACCCCCACACGGGAGATATAGAAAACTTCAACTGCACCTGGGCTGACACCACCTTCCCATCGAAAGAAAATGCAAAACCTTTGGACTATGCTTATGAAAAGATTTTTGCCGAGGGCAATTTCAGGTTACAGTATGTCACAAACGCCGAGTATATCTATAACGAAAAGAGTCAGCGCGAATCTGTACACTACACTGCAAATCTGCTGTATGCTCCTGCCGAAACCCCCATATACCATGCGCAAAGCGGCAGACAAATCGACGGCAGAGGCGTTGAGATTACAGAAAAATTCAAAGGCTACTCCGACCTTAACGGTCATTACAGCGAAACTGCCGCCACAGAACTTGCGCGTATGAATATATACTTCGAGGGCGGAAAGTTGGAGGCTGACAGGGAAGTTTCTCAGAAAGAATTTTTGAAGTTTGTGTGCATAGCAGTGCAAAACAGATATTTCAGCAACTACGACGATATGTACAGACGGTTTATCCGAGAGGGGCTAATAGCCGAAGAGGATATGGGAAAACCACTGACAAGAATCGAAGCCATCAGGATTATGACAGACGCCATGGGCTTTAAACAGGCGGCACAGATACCCGGAATATATAAATGCCCCTTTAAAGATGTTGACGAAGCCTACACAGGATATGCGGCAATAGCAGGAGGCTTGGGGATTATAAGTACAGCAACCGATGTTTTCCGTTCAACCGATATTATGACAAGAGGCGAAGCAATTACGGTTATATATAACTATCTTGCAGGTAACAAGTAAACATTTTGTCAGCACACAAAAACGCAGGTGATTAACCTGCGTTTTTTATTTATATTAAAATTCCCACAACCGGCATAGCAAGTGCGACAGCAGAAAGCGTCCACAGGGCAACTGCACCTGCACGGTTTAATCTTTTCCATTCAAACACGCCGTAGGAGGCGGTATACACGCCCACATAAACGGACACCGCCAAAAGCACATACCACATTATGTTCCACCTCTTATAAGAGTAGTTTTCTCCGGCACGATATCAATCCCTACATTGAATCGGGCGGTTTTGTATTTTTCCTGCCAGTTATAGTTCTGCCATTTTTGTAAGGTGAGGAAGTTTGATTTGGCGTATCTTTCAAACGCAAACATATCCACTCCCCACTCAGCGGCAGAGCGTAAAAGCAAGTTTTGTACTCTGTTTTCAAGTTCTGCCGACACAGTTTTAATAAGATGTTCCTGACCGGTACTGTCTGACATTGCCTGTAATGTGGCAGTCAGGCAAATATTTACATCCACATCAACAGTGTCACCGCATTTAACGGAGATTTTCGGTTTGCTGCGGTTTGTGAGCAGTAATGTGCCGTAGTTTGCCACATCATAACTTATACTGCCGGGTGTGCCCTGTATAAGTCTGCACGGGTACACATCCTCTGCAACGCTTACAAGTCTTCCCCCTTTAAACACCGCGACGGAATCCGTCGCAATACCGCCATCTGCCTTTGCAACACGGGGGATTATGACTCCTGCATCAGGGTTTTTTATACGGCTTAAAAGTTTACGGTTATCCACGTTGGCAGATACGGGGGAGGTTTCACTTTCAAAAATTTTTTTCAGGTATTTTTCCGGATTACCCTCAAACTCAGGTTTTATTGCGCCAACAACCTCACGCGCTTCCCCCGACGATACAACAGGAACGAGTTTGGGGCGTTGGTCCAGATTCCTTGTAATGGCATCGAGGAGTATCTCAACACCATCACTTGCAACCGCCTCGGAAAACACGATAAGTTCACCATGGGAAAAATTTATCGTGTTTTCCGAGG
>SVKG01000024.1 GCA_015068565.1 Oscillospiraceae bacterium
ACGGATATTACCGAGGATATGAAACTTGCGGCGGCACACGCGGTGGCAGACCTTATAGCAGACGATGAACTCTCTGCCGAGTATGTCATTCCCGACCCCTTTGACAAGCGCGTTGCCGAGGCGGTATCTTCAACAGTTAAAAGGTGCGCCGAAACATCTGGCGTAGTCAGAAAATAAAAAACTCACAATAGATAAAATGAATACGTTTTCCGAGGAGGATTCAAATTGATTACCACGGTAAAAGACCAGAAAAAGTACGAAGAGTTTATATCAAAGCACTACAAATCTCACTTTATGCAAAGCCCCATGTGGAGTAATGTAAAGGACAACTGGAAGAACGAGATTATAGTAAGTGAGGACGAAGACGGCAATATCCGCGGCACACTCAGTATACTTATCAGGAAAGTGCCTGTTTTCAAAAGTACACTTATGTATGCACCGAGAGGCCCCGTGTGCGATATAGATGACGAGGAAACTCTTCGGGAACTTATAGAGGGTGCCAAGCAAAAGGCAAAGGAGTATAAAAGTTATGTACTCAAAATTGACCCTGACGTTGAAGCAGAAAACGAGGCTTTTGTTGCCATGGCAAAAAAGATGGGCTTCAAGTTCAAGAACGCGTCAAAGAATTTTGAGGGTATTCAGCCAAGATTCGTTTTCCGTCTTGATGTTAAGGATAAAACCGAGGACGAACTTATGGAGATATTCCATTCCAAGACAAGATACAATATCCGCCTTGCGGTAAGGAAAGGCGTAGAGGTATCCGTCGGCACAAGGGAGGACCTTAAAACTTTTCACGATATAATGGTCGTAACTGGCACCCGTGATGAGTTTGTTGTGCGCACTCTCGAATATTTTGAGAAGATGTACGACTGTATGGCGCCCGATAATTTAAGACTCTATCTTGCAAAGTATGACGGTAAGATTGTAGCCGGTACTCTGGCGATACTTTACGGCAATAAGGTGTGGTATCTTTACGGGGCAAGTTCCAATGAATACAGAAACGTTATGCCCAACTACCTGTTGCAACTTGAAATGATTAAATGGGCATTGGAGAATAAATGCGATATATACGATTTCCGCGGAATATCGGGAGATATTGACGAGAGCAACCCTCTTTACGGTCTTTACCGATTCAAAAAAGGCTTTAACGGTAAGTTTACCGAGTTTGTGGGTGAGATGGATTATGTGTTTTCTCCCTTTATGTATTTTATGGTGGAGCACGGCGAGAAGATTTACCGTGAATTGCGCAAAAAGATATATTTGCTCAGAGGACAAAAGTAAGCGGAGAGTTTTTGTATGAAACAGTATGTGATAAATAAAACCGATTTGATTCACAATATTGATATTATAAAAGACAAAGCAGGAGATACCCGTATCATAGCGGTTTTAAAAGGCAACGGCTATGGTATAGGTCTTTGTGAGTTTGCGAAGGTTCTGTCGGAGAGAGGCATAGATTTTTTTGCTGTATCCGAGGTAGAGGAGGCAGTAAGTCTTCGTGCCGGAGGTTTTAGTCAGGATATTCTGCTCATTACCGCTCTTGCTGATGAGAGCGAGATACAAACCTGTATAGAGTGCGATGTTATAATGTCTGCAACCTCGCCTGAGTCGTATGAGCGGATTTCCGATATCGCCCGTAGGATGAGCAAAAGCGCAAAAGTCCATATTAAAGTCGATACCGGCTTTGGAAGATTCGGGTTTGCACCGGACGGCGTTGACGAAGCGTGGGAGTGTATAAATAAGTATGATAATATATTGACTCTCGGTGTGTATTCCCATTTTTCATTTTCCTTTTCCCCCAATCGCCGTGATGTGGAGTCGCAGTACGAAAAGTTTGTATCTTTCACCCAAGTTCTTGCGGACAAGGGGGCGGACAACCTTTTAAAGCACATTTGCAACTCCTGTGCATTTTTGCAATATAAAGATATGCATCAGGATGCAGTACGGATAGGTTCTGCTTTTTTAGGCAGGATCCCCCTGACGGAGAAATACGGACTCAGACGCATAGGTAAACTCAGGGCAGATGTGGCAGAAGTAAGGACTCTGCCCAAAGGCCATTTTGTAGGCTATGCCAATACCTATAAAACTAAAAGAGAAACAAAAATCGCCGTAATCCCCATAGGTTATAAAGACGGTTTCGGTGTGGAAAAAAGCCGTGACACATTCAGGGTTATTGATGTTTTAAGATATATGTACCATGACCTGCTTTCCGTGGGTAAAAAGAATACTGTTGAAATAGGCGGTAAAAAGTGTCCCCTTATCGGCAGAATAAGTATGTGTAATGTAGTTGCCGATGTAACAGGTCTTGATGTAAGCGCCGGGGATATTGCAGAGGCTGATGCCAATCCCATAACTCTCGGTGCAGACGTTGAAAGAGTGTATGAGCAGTAAAGGAGATGAAAGGTATGCCGATGCCCATAAATCAGGGAATATCGCAATATGTCCGCAGGAAGCGGATATCTTTTGCCATGCCCGGACATAAAGGCAAAAACAGTACCGGCATCAGGGACTTTTTTGCTCTTGATGTAACGGAACTTGACGATACCGACAATCTTTTAAATCCCACTTCCTACATAAAAGAAAGCCAGAATAAACTGGCGGAAATATACGGCACATCAAGTTCGTATTATCTCCTCGGCGGTTCCACCTGCGGAATATATGCTATGATATCCCTTGCAGTATCTGAGGGGGATAAAATCATTGTGGACAGGTTTTGCCATAAATCTGTGATTTGCGCAATAATCCTCTGCGGAGCGCGTCCGGTTTATGTAATGCCCGGGTATAATTACCGTTTCGGGTTCACCGGCGGAATGGGCAGAGCCGATATAGAACTTGCAATAATGCAAAATCCCGATGCCAAAGCGGTTATTATAACCTCACCTACATATTACGGTACGGTGAGCGATATTAAGTCAATATCGAAAACCGTGCATGATGCAGGTATGCTTATGCTCGTTGACGAGGCACATGGGGCGCATTTGCACCTTTCACCCCTTTTGCCGGACAGCGCAGTAAGAAGCGGTGCGGATATGGTTGTGCAGAGTGTGCACAAAACTCTGGGCAGTTTGTCGGGCGGTGCACTGCTGCATATTAACACACCCATTGATGAGGCAACAGTTTTAAACACCCTTTCTATGTACCAGACTTCAAGCCCGTCTTATGCATGTCTTTGTGCGTTGGAGGCAGCAGTGTATGACGGACTCCGCCTTGGTGACAATTATAAAAAAATCATTGACGAAGTTGATAAACAACGGAAGATTTTAAACAAACAGGGCAAAGTTTACTGGATAGGCGAGGAAATGGTTGGCAACTGCAACGTTGCGGGTATTGATAAAACAAGGATTGTAATCAATTTTTCCTCTTTGCCCGTAACAGGCTTTGGCGCGGCAAAACTTTTGCAGAGTAAATATAATATAGAGGTTGAAATGGCTGACGAAAATAATATCGTCTGCATTGTCACCCCCTATAACAAAATCAGTGATATCCGCACACTGGCAAGGGCAGTTTCCGATATCACCAAAAATATGAGTACATCACTCCCGCGGACGGCAACAGATGATTATCCCGTTCCCCATATTGCCATGACACCGCGACAGGCACACTTTTCTCCAACGGAGGCAGTGGATATGATAGATTCCGTCGGCAGGGTATGCGGTGCGGCTGTATGTAAATACCCGCCCGGTATTCCGCTTATTCTTCCGGGGGAAAAAATAAGGGCAGAGCATCTCAGGGTAATCACCGCCTCTGCCGATAAAGGCATCACTATAACGGGCATATCTGCCGGGGGCAAAATAACGGTTGTAAAATAAATTTTTAAAATTTTAAAAAAAGGGTAGACATAATCAAAAAAACGTGTTATAATGTCTCCTGTCAATTGTTCGTGAAGATTTATGCGGACAATAACGCTGATGTAGCTCAGTAGGTAGAGCACTACATTGGTAGTGTAGAGGTCACCGGTTCGATTCCGGTCATCAGCTTAAAGCACTTCGTAAGAAGTGCTTTTTTTTATGCAAAAGTATTGCATAAATGTGTAGAATTGTGTATAATTGAAATAGTATTTTACTTTGGGGTATTGTGCCCGTTGAAAGGAGAGCATTTGATGAAAAAGATAGCGGTTTACACAAACGTCAGAAAAGACAAAGACCTGTCGGTAACAGAACGTGTGACATCATATCTTGAAAAGCGTTGCGGCGTGGTTACCTTCACGGACCTTGAATCTTTTGAAGAGATGTGCACAGATGCTGATGCATTGATTGTTCTCGGCGGAGACGGAACCCTGCTTCGCGCTGCCCGTAAGACGTGCAGTAAAAAACTCCCCGTTCTTGGGATAAACCTTGGCAAAGTGGGATACCTTGCAGAAGTTGATGTTGACGGTATAGAAGAAAGCCTTGATAAACTCCTCCACGGCAACTTTGCCGTAGAAGAGCGTTTTATGATAAAAGCACAGGTAGTCCGTGAGGGTGTAACCGTTTCAGAGCATATAGCCTTAAACGATCTTGTTATATCGAGCGGATCATTCAAAAAACTCGTTTCCACTAAATTGTATGTAAACGGTGATTTTGTAGGAGCCTACGATGCTGACGGTGTGGTTATTGCCACCCCTACCGGCTCAACGGCATATTCACTTTCTGCCGGCGGACCGATAACAGACAGTGCTATGGAACTGATGATTGTAACACCTATCTGTCCTCATGCATTGTCTACCAGACCGCTTGTTGTTCCTGCCGATAAGCAGATAACAGCGGTTGTAGGCGAAAACCGTGAGCGCACCTCTATATTGATTGCCGACGGTCAGACGGGAGAAAAACTTGGTGTCGGCGATAAGGTTATAATTGAGGCGTGTGACTGCAAAACCCGCCTTATACGGCTTAACGGCATGAGTTTTTATGAAACATTGAGAAAGAAAATAAGCAATTAAAGGAGAAATATATGTCTAAATTCGACAGACAGGAAAGAATCCTTAATCTTATAAAATACAATAACATATCCACACAGACAGACCTTACTGAAAGACTGATAAAATCAGGATACAATGTCACTCAGGCGACAGTATCGAGAGATTTGCAGGAACTGAGGATAGTTAAAGGAGTTGGGGAAGACGGTGTGTATAAATACGAACTCCCCAAGGAAGATGTCAGGGTAAACACCAGCCGTCACGAGGCAGTGCTCAGACAGTGCCTGGTGAGTGTGGATTATGCTATGAACACCGTAGTGCTTAAAACCATGACGGGTGCGGCACAGGCGGTGGCGTATGCTCTTGATATGTATGTTATAGAGGACGTTTTGGGGACTATTGCCGGTGACGATACAATCATGATGGTTGTCCGCACGGAAAATACTGCCCGTAATGTCTGTACCGACCTTAAACGGTTTCTTGTATAAACTGTATAAACTGTAAAGTCCAACGAGGGAGGTGAAACCTTTGCTCAGCAAGATATTTATAAAAAATGTAGCAGTAATAGAGAGCGCCGAGATAGAGTTTGGTCAGGGCTTTAATATCCTCACCGGCGAAACCGGTGCGGGTAAGTCTATTATAATAGACTCTTTCAACCTGCTCAAAGGCCAGAGGGCTGATAAAGATATCATCCGTACCGGCGAGAGTAAAGCGCGGGTAGATGGCGTGTTTACCGTAGATGCGGAAACGGAACTTGCTTTGAGCGACGATTACGGAATAGAGCCTTGCGATGGTGAGATTGTAATATCCCGTGAGATAAGCAGCGACGGAAAAAACACCGCCCGTGTCAACGGACTTCCCGTTACAAGCGGTGTGCTTAAAGAAATAGGCGAATATCTTATAACCATTCACGGTCAGCACGATAACACCTCACTGTTGTCTAAAAAAACACATCTGCAACTTCTCGATACCGCTGCGGGAGAAGACCTTGCGGGTACCTTGGCAGAGTACAGAGCAGTACATTCTGAGATAATTGATAAACAGGCGCAACTTGAATCGGTTAAAAGTGATGAGCAGGAAAAAATACGGCGTCTTGATATGCTTAAATTCCAGATAGACGAGATAGAGGCGGCAAGTCTTGAAAATGGCGAGGACGAGGAACTCTCCCATAAAAGAGCGATGCTTGAAAATGCGGAAAGGATTGCCGAAAGCACCCAAAACGCGTACTCTCTGCTTTTTGAAGGTGACGACAGGCAAAAGTCAGCCAACGACCTTCTGTGGGAGGGTCTTGGCAAGATAGGGGAGGTTGCCGAGTATGACGGTGAACTCCAACGAGTACATGAGGAACTGACGGACCTTGTTTATGAGGTGTCCGATAAAATCCGTTCTTTGCGCAAGTATATAGACACCCTCACCTATGAACCCTACGAACTGGAACAGGTAGAGGACAGACTCGACCTTATATATAATCTTAAACGAAAGTACGGTACCACCATAGAACTTATAAAGGAATATCTTGCCGATGCGAGGGCAGAGGCAGACAGCATCATCCGTTCAGACGAGATTGCTGCGGAGTTGGATGCAGAACTTAATGCTTTAAAAAAACAGCGTGAGGACCTTGCGGATAAACTGACCACCCTGCGCACAGAGTTCGGGGACAAACTGTCTGCACGTATAGAGGAGCAACTTGCCGATCTTGATATGGCAAAGGTAAAGTTTAAGGTAAAGATTGAAGAGTGCGAGTACAACTCAAATGGTAAAGACGATGTGGAGTTTCTTATCTGCACCAATGTGGGTGAGGAATTCAAACCTCTTACAAAGATAGCGTCAGGCGGTGAACTTTCAAGGATAATGCTTGGTATGAGGAACGTACTCAATGACGGCGACGGACGAAGGACTCTTGTTTTTGACGAGATTGATGCCGGTGTAAGCGGCCATGCTGCCCAGCGTATAGGCGAAAAACTACGGGCAATATCGTCTGGCAGTCAGGTAATCTGTATTACACATCTTCCGCAGATTGCGGCATTGGCGACAGACCATTATCTTATAGAAAAGAACGTGCAGGAGGGGCGCACTCTTACAAGAGTTGAGCATCTTGATTATGAGTCCAGAGTATATGAACTTGCAAGAACTCTCGGCGGAGCAACGGTTACGGATATAACCCTTGCAAACGCGCGGGAACTTTTAAAACAGGCAGACATATAACAGAATATAAATAAACGGAGGCAAAAAGATGAGTAGAAAAGACAAACACAACTACTACCTTGATATTGCAGAAACAGTAGCGGAAAGAGGCACATGTTTAAGGAGAAATTACGGGTCAATAATAGTGAGCAACGATGAGATAGTTTCCACCGGATACACAGGTGCCCCCCGAGCCAGAAAGAACTGTATGGATGTGGGCGAATGTATAAGAGCCAAACTTAATATTGCAAGGGGCGAACGATACGAACTTTGCCGCAGTGTACATTCCGAGGCAAACGCCATCATCAGCGCAGCGAGAAAAGAGATGATAGGCGCAACTTTATATCTTGTGGGTAAAGAAGTGGGTACCGGTGCGCTTGTACCGGATGCATCATCGTGCAGTATGTGTAAAAGACTTATTATAAATGCCGGTATAAAAACTGTTATTGTAAGAAACACTCCCGATAAATTCACAATCATAGATGTCCGCGAGGATTGGGTTGAAAAAGACGAATCCTTAGACGGTATATTCGGTTACTAATGCATCTGTTTGAAAGGAAATGAAAAGATGATTACAAAAGCACCAAAGGGTACGGCTGACATTTTGCCGTCACAGGCGTATAAATGGCAGTATATAGAAAATCAGATAAAAAAGATATGCGAGGAATTTTGTATTAAAGAAATCCGCACACCGGTTTTTGAGCATACAGAACTTTTTGAGCGTGGCGTAGGCGATACTACTGATGTTGTGGGTAAAGAGATGTATACCTTTAACGATAAAGGCGACAGAAGCATCACTCTCCGTCCCGAGGGTACGGCATCAGCCGCGAGGGCGTATATAGAGCACGGTCTTTTTAATGAGCCTCAGCCCGTAAAGGTATATTATCTTATTAAATGCTACCGTTACGAGAAGCCACAGGCGGGAAGATACAGAGAGTTTTCGCAGTTCGGCGTAGAGGTTTACGGCTCCCGTGAGCCTTCCGTAGATGCGGAAATTATGGCACTGCCTATGGTGCTTTATAAAAGACTTGGTCTTAAAAATCTCACACTCAATATAAACAGTATCGGCTGTCCGGTTTGCCGTAAGGAATACAATAAAAAACTCAAAGAATTTTTAACTGCTAACTACGATAACCTTTGCGACACCTGTAAAGAGAGATTCGATAAAAACCCTATGCGTATAATCGACTGTAAATCTCCCATTTGCAAAGATATTGTCAAAGGCGCACCGAAACTTCTTGACTGTATATGCGACGAGTGCAGCGACCATTTTGAAAAGGTTAAGAAAAATCTTACCGCTATGGGTATTGAGTACCGGATAGACCCCTATATTGTAAGAGGGCTTGACTATTATACAAAAACAGTGTTCGAGATTATTGCCGATAACAAAAACTCCAATTCAACAGTGTGCGGCGGCGGCAGATACGATGGTCTTATAGAAGAACTTGGCGGCAACAGTATGCCCGCCTGCGGATTTGCCCTCGGTATGGAAAGGCTGTTGCTTACTATGGAGGAGCAGGGAGTGGAAATCCCCGGTGCAGATGTTACCGATATATACATCGGAAACATCGGTGAGGAGAGTAATCTCTTTGCACAGTCGCTTGTAATGGCACTTCGTGAAAAAGGCGTTATCGCTGAAAAAGACCATCTTGGCAAGAGCGTAAAAGCCCAGATGAAGTATGCGAACAAAATAAATGCAAGGTACAGTATGATAATAGGCGATACGGAAATTGCAGAGGGTAAGGTTCGTCTTAAAAATATGACAGACGGAACAGAAACAGAGTGTACCCTCACGGCAGACGAAATTGCCGGTGCAATAAAATAAATTAACCGAAAGGAAGTTATATACAATGTATGAATCAATCAAAGGATTAAAAAGGACCCACAAATGCGGCGAACTCAGCGCGGCAGATATCGGCAAGGAAGTTGTGCTGATGGGCTTTACCAATTCAGTAAGAAACCTCGGCGGTGTAAACTTTATTAACCTCCGCGATATTTCCGGTATAGTACAGTTGTTTTTCAATACCGACACCCCCGAACTTTACGAAAAGGCTGCCAAGGTGCGCAGTGAGTATGTACTTGCCGTAAAGGGCACAGTTCGCGCGAGAGGCGAGGGTGCCGTTAATAAGGATATGGCAACGGGTGAAATAGAGATTGAAGTTACAGAACTTCGTATCCTGTCCTCTGCCGAAACCCCACCTTTCTATATTGAAGAGAACAGCGATGTTAAAGAGGAATTAAGACTCAAATACCGCTTTATGGATTTGCGCAGACCTGATATGCAGCGCAACTTTGTGCTCCGTCATAAAATGGCAAAGGTTGCTCACGATTTCTTTGACGAGAACGGATTTTTGGAGATAGAAACCCCCATGCTTGTTAAAAGCACACCCGAGGGTGCGCGTGACTATGTAGTACCCAGCCGTGTTCACAGCGGTAAGTTCTATGCGCTTCCCCAGTCACCCCAACTTTATAAGCAGTTGCTTATGGTGTCGGGTATGGACAGATACTTCCAGATTGTAAAATGTTTCCGTGACGAAGACCTCCGTGCAGACCGTCAGCCTGAGTTTACTCAACTTGATATGGAACTTTCATTTGTTGACGCCGATGATGTTATGGAAATTAACGAACGTTTTATGCAGAGAATGTTTAAAGAGATCAAAGGCATTGATTTGAAACTCCCCTTCGTTAAAATGCCGTACAGTGAGGCTATGGACCGTTTCGGCTCTGATAAACCCGACACACGTTTCGGTCTTGAACTCAAAGACATTTCCGATATAGTTAAAAATTGCGAATTTTCCGTATTTGCAGGTGCTATCGAAAACGGCGGTTCAGTTCGGGCAATCAATGCAGAGGGCCTTGGCGAAAAACTCACCAGAAAAACCATTGATGCACTCGGCGAGTTTGTAAAAACATACCGCGCCAAAGGTCTTGCCTGGATTAAGTTAAATCCCGACGGAGTTCAGTCGCCCGTTGCAAAATTCCTTAAAGAGGAAGAGATGAACGCAATCTTGGAGCGTATGAATGCCAAAGAGGGCGACGTAATATTCATCGTTGCCGATAAAAACAATGTTGTGTACGACTCTCTTGGTGCACTCCGTCTGGAAATAGCCAAGAGATTTGACCTGATTGACAAAAACAGATACGATTTCCTGTGGGTAACAGATTTCCCGCTGCTCGAATTTGATGAGGAAGCAAACCGCTATGTGGCAATGCATCATCCCTTCACCTGCCCCAAGGACGAAGACGTGGCACTGCTCGATACCGACCCGTCAAAAGTAAGGGCAAAAGCCTACGATATCGTTTTAAACGGTGTAGAACTTGGCGGCGGAAGTATCAGAATACACGATGCAGTTTTGCAGGAAAAGATGTTTGGCGTTTTAGGCTTTACAAAAGAACAGGCATGGGACCGTTTCGGCTTTTTGATGGGTGCATTCAAATACGGCACACCTCCCCACGGCGGACTTGCTTACGGTTTCGACAGAATGGTAATGCTCATTTCCGGACTCGATAATATCCGCGAAGTAATCGCCTTCCCCAAAGTGCAGAACGCTTCCGAACTTATGAGCGGAGCACCCGATTATATTGATGACAGACAGATAGAGGAACTTCATATAGCACTTAGCGACAAAAACGAGCAAAATTAATATTTTATTAACAACTTGTGATTTTACCTGTGTTATTATAGGTACAGTGTAAAAATCGTTTTAGCAGAAGGAGAGACAGACGGATGATTGAAATAAAAAATCTGACAAAAGTTTACGGCTCAAAAAAGGCAGTTGACGATATCAGTTTTACTGTAAACCGCGGAGAAATTCTTGGCTTTCTCGGTCCTAACGGTGCGGGAAAAACCACCACAATGAACATAATAACGGGCTATATTGCGGCAAGTGGCGGTAATGTGACGGTTGACGGACTCGATGTTGTAGAAAAGTCCATGGAATGCAGAAGAAAGATAGGATACCTGCCCGAGCAGCCCCCTCTTTATATGGATATGACCGTCAGTGAATATCTTAATTTTGTATACGAACTCAAAGGCGCCAAAGAGGAACGGGAGGAGCATCTCTCCTCTATTATGGAGATGGTAAAGATAACGGACGTAAAAGACCGTATTATCAGGAACCTCTCAAAAGGATATAAGCAGAGAGTGGGTATTGCCCAGGCACTGGTAGGCAACCCCGAGGTGCTTATTTTAGACGAGCCCACAGTAGGACTTGACCCCAAGCAGATTATAGAAATACGTAATGTTATCAAAGAACTCGGCAAAAAGAGAACAGTAATTTTAAGTTCTCATATTTTGCCCGAGGTGAGCGCCATCTGTGAGCGCGTAATCATTATCAATAAGGGTAAAATTGTTGCCATCGACACTCCCGAAAATCTATCCAAGGCACTTTCTACCGAGCGTAAACTCATCATAAGGGTAGAGGGCAGTGAGGCACAGATTGAGAGCGCCCTCAGCAAGGTTGACGGAATTTCATATATAGAATCCCTCGGCCAGAAAGAGACGGGAACTTATGATTACCTTATTGAGGCAAACGGTGACGGCGATATCCGTAAAAAAGTATTTTCCTCACTTGCATTGGCGGAACTCCCCATACTTATGTCAAAGACTACCGGACTCACCCTTGAAGAAGTATTTATGCAACTGACATCAAGCGAGGATGTTCAGGCGGAAGACGAACCACTTGAAGTTGCAGAGAAAGAAAAGAAGAGCATTTTCACTTGCTTTAAGAGGAAGAAAAAATCTACCGAAGAATTCCCCGTTGTGCAAGAAGGGGAAATCGAAGAAGTCGCAGAAACTACGGAAGAAGGAGGAGAAGAAAATTGAACGCAATATTCAAAAAAGAATTAAGGAGTTATTTTTCATCTCCCATAGGTTATGTGTTTGTAGCAATATTTTTCTGTGTTGCCGGACTTTTGTTTACGGTATACAATATCTTCTACCGTATGGGCGATATTTCCTATGTTTTCAGCAATATGACCATGATTTTCTTATTTTTGACCCCCGTTCTCACCATGAGATTGCTCTCGGAGGATAAAAAGGCAAAAACAGACCAACTTTTGCTTACAGCCCCTGTTAAGGTTGTATCGGTTGTACTGGGCAAGTTTTTGTCAGCGGTGGCAGTACTTGCCATAGCACTTGCAACTACATTGATATTCCCCATAATCCTTAAAGTTTACACTGATCCCGCCTGGGGAGAGATATGGTCGAATTATATAGGATTTTGCCTTTTGGGAGCATCGTTTATTTCAATAGGTCTTTATATTTCATCTCTTACGGAAAATCAGATTATTGCGGCAATAGCCACCTTTGGTGTGCTCTTTGTGCTTTATCTTACAAACAACTTTGCCGTATCGTTTGGTGACGGATTTATAAACACTGTAATACAGTGGTTTTCTCCCGCAAATAAGTTTACTGATTTTTCAAAGGGTATTATCAGTATTGAGTCGGTTATTTATTATTTAAGTATAATGGCAGCCTTTGTAATTCTCACTACGGCACATATTGAGAAAAGACGTTGGATTAAATGAGAACGAGGTGATATAAATGTATAACGAAAATAACGAAAACAACGAACTTAACATAAATGAAGAAGTTACCCCCGAAACAGAGACTGTAACTTCCGATGAAAAACCTGTAAAAAAAGAGCGTAAACCGCTTTCGAAAAAAGTTAAATACAGAATAAACTTTTCAACAGTAGCCGTTCTTTTTGTGGCTGTGTTTGTTGCGATTAATCTCCTTTGCGGAGCACTGTCTGAAAGAATAAACCTTAATATCGACCTTACCTCGGGCGGATTGCTGAGCATTTCGGATGAAACCAAAACAGTCCTCAAAAATCTTTCCAAAGACGAAAAAATCAAAATATATTCACTTGTTCCCGACGATATCGACAACGAATATATAAAAGAACTTATGCAAAAGGTAGAAAAAATTGTTGAGCGTTATCCTCAGGAGTCAGGCAATATTACCTATGAAAAGGTTGACACCGTTGCCAATCCCGATTTCCTCACCCCTTATCTCGAAGACGGACTGATGATAAACCAGTACTCCATGATTTTTGAGTGCGGAGATAAAGCCACTGCCGTTGACCTTAACAAGGTTTTGGTTATGGATTCCGAAGGCAGGTCTGTTGAATCTTTGAGCGCAGAGCAGGAATTTACTGCTGCGATTGTAAGAGTCACAAGCGAAACAGCAGCCAAAGTCGGCGTGGTAAGTGACCATGAGGAAGCAATTGATTTTGACACTATGGACCAGATGGTTCTTTCGCCCGAAAACTACGAGGCAGTTTATGTAGACTTGTACAGCGGTACTGTTGCAGAGGATATTGACCTTATTATAATCCCTGCCCCCACAAAGGATTTTGACCCTGTTGAGATCGAAACTCTTGACAACTATCTCGACAACGGCGGCAGAGTGCAGTTGATTCTTGAATCCGCCTCAGACGCCACACCCAATCTTATGAACTATCTTAAAGAGTGGGGCGTAGCAACACCTGCCAAGGGTTATGTATACGAAACCAGCCCTCAGCGGTATATCCAGTATCCCACAAATATTCTTGCAAACGTGGTAGAATCTGAAATCACCAAAGGTTTTGTAAACGATAACACCAAACTTTTTAATCCCGCTGCCAAGGCACTTGATGTAAGCGAAGTTTACGGCATCGAAAGCCAGAACCTCCTCACATCATACTCCACGGCATTTGCAAAGTTTGACCCGTCAACTCCCGCAGACGAGAAAAAACCGGAAGATATTGAAGGCCCTGTTGTTTTGTCCACAATACTTTCCAAGGGCGGAGAAAATCCCAACCGTCTTATGATACTCGGCGGCAGCGGAATATTCTCGGGCTTCGGCACTAATGTGTTTGCAAACGAAGATTTTTATTATAATTCAATCGCATATCTCACTGATGCGGAAGAAGGCGTTTATATCCGTCCCAAGGATATCACCCCCGTGGTGCTTCCCATTCCCCAGTTTCAGGCAAATCTTATTGCAATCCTTGTAGTTGTTGTTATTCCTCTTGCTATGCTTATTGCCGGTTTGGTGATATGGAATAAAAGGAGGCATTTATGATAAGCAAAAAAGGCATAATAGCACTTGTTGCTGCGGCTGTGGTTTTGCTTGGTGCATATCTTGCGGTAGCCTTTTTGTGGACAGATGACGCACCGGATAACAACCCTTCTGACCTGAGCACAACTGTTGAGGTTTTTGTAACCGCACCGGAGAATATCGTAAGAATGGACCTTACCGTTGACGGCGAAGACTTTGCCTTTGCTCTCTCAGAAGACAATTGGGTTTTGGTGGGTAAAGAGGATATATCCCTTAAACAGTCATCAGTCGATCAGTTGCGCAACGAACTTGCAGGTATCTATGCAAAACAGCGTATAGATGCAACTGACAAACCCCTCTCATCTTACGGACTCGATAACCCCAGGGCGATTTACAAAATCACCCTTGCCGATAAAACCACTAAAACATTTTTGCTCGGCAAAGAGGACCCTGTAACAGGCCTTTATTATTTTAAAGATGCTGATTACCCGGCGGTTTATATCATATACCCCAGTAAGGGCGAGTATATCTACAAAAAAGCGGATGAATACAAAAATTCCAATATACTCAATGTTAATATGGAAACCCTCTCCCGCATCAGCGTAACCACGCAAAAGTCAACTCTTGAACTTGTCCGTACAGTTAAAGACGACGCAGTTCAGTGGCAAATGAAAAAGCCCATGAACCGTGAGGCGGATAATACAAAAGTGAACGAAAAGATTCTTTCTGTGCTTTCGTATATATCCGTAAGCAAATTTGTAGATGAGGGCAGCGCAGAATATGTCGCATCGGGAGTAAATAATCCCAAAGCAACTGTTATCGTTGCCGACGACAGCGGTAATCGCCAGACTTTGTATGTTGGTAACAGCGTTGATTCTCTGCGGTATATAAAAACCAACGGCAGAGTGTATCTTATCAATGAAACCAGCCTTGGTTTTATAGAAACAGACCCATTTATTTTTATAAACAAATATATAAGTCTTGAAAAAATCGACGATATAAATAAGATAGAGGTTTTGGCAAAAGATAAAACCTATACAGCCACCATTGAGGGCAAAGATGATAATTACACTTTCCGCCTTAATGGGGCAGAGGTAATGGAAACCACATTTAAAAGGGAAGTCTATCAAAAACTGATAGGAATGATAGCCGATGAGTTTGCAGAAAGACCCGTGTATAGGGAGCCGGACTGTACCGTAACTTTTTACAGAAAGGACGGCACCGTCAATAAGATACAGTACTGCCCGTATGATGACCGCAACTATGCGGTGTATAATTCAAACGGCACGTGCGAATTTATAATACGCAGAAAAAATGTTGACGATATGCTTTCCTCTCTGGAAAAGATATCATCACAAAGATAATAAAAAAACACCCTCGGTTTACAAACCGAGGGTGTTTTTTGTTATTATTGGCACAAATCAAAATCCTCTTTGCTCACTCCGCACAAGGGGCAAACCCATGTGTCGGGGATATCTTCAAAAGCCGTTCCGGGTTCGATGCCGTTGTCAGGATCTCCGATTTCGGGATCGTATACATATCCGCATATTGTGCATTCGTATTTTTCCATTTTTATTTCCTCCTTGCAATTGAAATATATGTGTATTTTAACACGGCTATACATATAATACAATACCCAATTAAAAAATTTTTTATAAGGAGAAATAAGATGTATAAAACAGTATCCGTCAGACCTATACGGAAAGTCCGCCGTGTTGAAAGCAGAGTGCCTGACGGTGAGCACAAACAGAAGAAACCTCTTCCCGATGTAGACGATCTTATTTTTGCGGATGAGCCGTATAACCGCAGTGAAAGATAAAAATGTGTTGTTTTATTTTGGGTGGTATTATATAATAAAGAGTGTATAAATTTAAAATCCAACTGAAAAAGCAGGTGCTGATATGGACAGCGAACTTGTCGTAATTTACGGTGAAATTAAAAGTGTAATATATGAAAATGAAGATAATGGCTATAAGGTTGTTGAGGTAGAGAGCGAAGACGACCTTTTTGTTGCCGTGGGATATATGTATGGCGTAAGCGAGGGTGAAACGGTAAAACTCACGGGCAAATGGGTTTCCCATCGTACTTATGGGGAGCAGTTCAGCGTGGAACTTTATGAAAAAAGCGTTCCCACCTCAAAGGATGCTATAATCAGATATCTTGGCTCCGGTATCATCAAAGGTGTCAGAGAGGCAACAGCGAAGAAAATCGTTGATATGTTCGGCGAAGATTCCCTTACCGTTATTGAAAGCGAACCCCTCAAACTCACTGCCATACGGGGCATCAGTGCCGAGAAGGCAATGATAATAAGCAGAAGCCACATAATACAGATGGGTGCATCCTCACTTATGATGTTCCTCCAACAATATGATATTACTGTCAAAATGTGTGCAAAGATATATAAAAAATTCGGCCCCGGTGCCGTAGAACTTATAAAAGAGAACCCGTATATACTGTGCGATGAAATAGAGGGAATAGGCTTTAAAACTGCCGATAAACTTGCTGCGTCTTTCGGTGTGGCGGCAGATGATGAAAACAGAGTCCGTTCGGGCGTTCTGTATGCACATAGAAACAGCACACTGTTCGGGCATACATACCTGCCCCGACAGGTCCTTGTAGATACTGCCGCACAACTGCTCGGAGTATCTGCACCGGCTGTAAATGAGGCAATAACTTCTCTCACAATCCGCCGTCAACTGGTAAACGAGGCAGCAGACAACGGAGAGCGGATATATTATTTCTCACACTATTATGCGGAAAAGTATTGTGCGCTTAAAATAAACGAACTTTCCCGCGTTCGCTATGAGGCTGATGAGGCCAATATTTCTGCCCAGATACATCTTATAGAGTCCCGCCGTAATATCCGCCTTGCCGATGCGCAGAAAAAAGCCGTTAGCAGCGCTATGGAAAACGGTGTTCTTGTAATTACCGGAGGCCCCGGCACAGGTAAGACTACGATTATAAATACCATTATAGATATTATGGAAGCAAACGGATTGAAAGTTGTCCTTACTGCTCCCACGGGCAGAGCCGCAAAACGGATGACTCAGGTTTGCGGCAGAGAAGCCAGGACTATTCACCGACTCCTTGAAGCAGGATACAGAGAAGGTGATGAGGATCTGGTTTTTCAGGTTAATGAGTTCAATCCCGTTGATGCAGATGTTATCATTGTAGATGAGGTGTCTATGGTGGATGTGGTTCTTATGAAAAGTCTGCTCAGGGCAGTTTCGGGTAATACCCGTCTTGTTATGGTGGGCGATGTTGACCAGTTGCCATCCGTAGGCCCCAGAAATGTTTTGCGGGATATAA
>SVKG01000025.1 GCA_015068565.1 Oscillospiraceae bacterium
ATATATCCGTGGGACGGGAAAGTTTTAATGTTACATAATCGTTTTGCTTATTATTTTTACCTACATAAATATCGTATCCGTCACTGCTTACAAAATGAAGAGGCGTAGGCTTTTCCGCCTTTTTGCGTTTTGGGTTGCCACGATATTTTATATACCCCTGCTCCGCCAGTTCATCCCGTATCTGCCCGATTTCCTCGCTTGTTTCTGCCTTGGAAACCGCCTCGGCTACCGATTCAAGATAATCTATATCTGCCAGATTTTTGTCGCGCTGTATAACCGTTTCCGTATAGGCGGTTTTCTCCTTATTATACCGGGTATAAAATCTTCTGGCATTTTCCGCAGGGGAGATGTCTTCTTTCAGCGGAATTGTAATCTGTCCGCCGCCCTCGTCGTAAAAGTTATCTACCGTTACCTGCTTATCACCTTTTTGTATTGCATACAGGTTTGCCATTATAAGGTCACCGTAGACTCTGTATTTATCCCTTTTTTCCGCTTTGGCAATAGTTTCATTTTCTATCTGCAATTTCTTGCGACAACGGTCAAGATTTGTGCTTATTACCTTTGAAAGGTCCGAATACTTCTGCTTTAACGACGCCGCTACGGCTTTATCTGAATAAAACTTTTCAACCGCTTCACTCATGGTCCGGCTCTTTATCTTCTTTACCATATCCTCGTACTGGAATATGTCGAACGGAGCAAAATCCATTGGTTCTCTGCTTTGTTTATTGATAAGTACAACCGGCGAAAACTCTGCTCCTTTTACAAAATCAAAAAAGTTTTCAAGCGTTCTGGCAATTTGCATCTTATCGTCATGGCTATCGCCACTTAAAACAGTATCTGCCCTCCCTGTGGCTTTATATACAATTTCTCTTGCAGACAGTGGACTTATGCCCATAAAGTTATTAACTATAAGTCGTGAAGCCTCACCTTCACCCGTAAGTTTATCGGCTACCTCATCGGCAGACACCGCAAGTGGGCTGATTTTCCCCTGTGAAGGCGGATTCTCGTACATAAGGCCGGGAAGTATCTGACGGACACTGCTGACGGTGATATCTACATGATAAATACTGTCTATTATCTTGCCGGAGGAGTCGGTAAGAATTATATTGGAATGTTTACCCATTATCTCCGCAATTAACGTCTTGACAGAAAGTTCGCCAAGTTCGTCACGGCTTTCGATATCTATTTTTATAATACGCTCAAAGGAATGCTGATAAACTTTTAAAATCTTACCCGCAGAAAGATGCTTACGCAAAAGCATACAAAACATAGGCGGAGATGCGGGATTCTCCGGCTTTGTTTCCGTTATATGTACTCTCGGAAAAGAGGGGTTGGCGCACAAAAGGAGTTTATAATTAACTCCGCCTGAACGTATGCCGATTATTATCTCGCCCCTCTCGGGCTGATATATCTTGTCCACCCGTCCGCCGCTTAACAGTTCGTTAAGTTCCACCGTTAAGGCACGGACAGAAATTGAATCCATTGCCATTGATTTTCTCCTTTAAGCAAGTAGAGGTTATGTCAAAAGCGGACACGGTGTGTGTCCGCTATGATTTGTTATTTAACCGAATACTTTCCCTTTACCATAAGTATACAGTCTTTGACTGCCTCAACACCTCTGCCGTCGGCAACGGGAACTATCAAAAGATGATTGCCGGGAACTGCCGTTCCGTCAGCAAGGTCTGCACCCATGGTGGTGTCTGCAAGACCGCCTTTTTCTGTCGCAATAATTTCAGCCTCTCCTGCACGGAGAATTATCTCGCATCCGCTGTCGCAGATAATCTTTCTGCCCTCTGCCAGTTCCAGAACTGAAAATTTCTCTGCTTCGCCGCCGTTATCCGTTTTGCCCGAAAGTTTGTCGTCTATGTAATCATAGATTGTGGGAATAACGGTATCTTTGATATATGACAAAGTAACAACAGGATCGCTCTCATCTCCCGGCTGAGCATAAGATATTACAACTCCCGCCATAACAACACACAATGCCACAACCAACGCAATTTTTCTTTTGTTCATAATTTTGTCCTCCTGTATGCTTTAAGCCACGTTAATCCATCAGTCCCAGACTAACCGAAACTGCCTCATTTACCATATTTATAATAGAATCATCAACATGGCCTATCTTTTCTTTAAGTCGCTTTTTATCAATAGTGCGAATCTGTTCGAGCAAAACAACCGAATCTTTGCTCAATCCGTATTCATCACCCTTGATTTCAATATGAGTAGGCATCTTTGCCTTATTTATACGGCTTGTGACAGCAGCCACAATTACCGTGGGACTGTATTTGTTACCGACATCGTTCTGCACTACCAGAACAGGACGTACTCCTCCCTGTTCACTCCCTACCACAGGACTCAGGTCAGCATAAAATATGTCGCCTCTTTTTACAATCACTTACAATCACACTCCAGAAGTTTAGCCTCGTAGCTCTTCTGTTGTTCTTCGTCTGCGCTTACACACAGTTCTGCAATATCCAGGTTGATTTCCGCCATTTCCTCATATCCTCGCCTTAAACGTGAGCAAAGTTCCGCCTTTTTACGCTCTTTTATATAAAGTCGCATGGCATCCCGTATGAACTCACTGCGGTTTATGTTCCGGGAACTGGCAAAATCGTCTACTTCTGTCAATAAAGAATCAGGCACACTGATAAGTATCTTTCTTTGTCGTGACATCCTCAATCTGGCCCCCATTCGTATACATACTGATATACTACATTATACAAATGTTTAAACTCAAAGTCAAATGCAGTTTATACCAGAAGCGTCCGTACACCTGCAACATTACCGTGTTTTATGTAAACGTCGGGGACATACCTGCTCTTGCAGAAACAGAATCTACGGTAGTTGTATTATTGCCAACTGCACTAAATATTATAACTTCTTATGTGATTTTAACTTTTAATATCTCCGGTAAATTTTTCAATCTCCACTGTGACGGCTTCTTCACCATCAGAATTTTTGACAATCATCCGTTTTGGAATACAATTTTTGTCAAGTTCCATTACGCCACGGCTTAAATAATTGCTTTCCCCGGGCACAGTACATTGAAGAACATACATATCACCCTCACGGGAAAGTGTGCCGTTTTTTAAATAACTTTCAAAAAACCAATTCAAATCCATAACAAAGACCTGTTCATTTACAGATGTTTCTATTCTGCTGCCGTCTCTTTCTATATATGCTCCGTTATGGGATATTACAAAAACTGTGTCGCCGTAATTTATCCTTTGCTCCCCGTCCTTACCGCGGCAGCAAGTGTATTTGTACATATTTTCCGTTTTATTAGACTTTACCGTTGCCGTGCATTGGGCAGTATACGGAGATGTACACAGGCTTTGTATATCTTTTTCGGTAGAGTGTTTACCTGTTGTGCCGCAACCCGAAATAAGGGTTATTATCGCAAGTAAAAGCACAATTTTTTTAAACGTATTACTCTTCCTTTCCGCAGACAAGACTGATGGCACAGGGGATATTTTCTACTATATCGGTGGGCATCATACCATACTCACCCTTATCATCAGCGGCAAGATCCCCCGCAAGAGAGTGAATATACACAGCACTTAACACGGGATTTTCAATGCCCTGACCAACAAAGGATGCAATCACACCGGTTAAAGCATCACCGCTGCCGCCTGTTGCCATACCGCTGTTTCCCAAAAGATTGCTGTATACCCTGCCGTCTTTAAAAGCCACAACCGTACGGTCGGATTTTAAAACTACGGTTACTCCCCATTTGACCGCAAATGCCGATGCAACACCGGCCCTGTCGGCATAAATCTCCTCAGCACTAAGTCCGCTGAGGCGCGAGAACTCACCAATATGGGGGGTTAAAACAACAGGGGATTTGGCTTTCTTTAATATATTTATATTCCTGCTCAAAGCATTTAGACCATCTGCATCAATTATAAGGGGGCAGGTTGAATTATAAATAATTTTTTTGAGTATTTCGTAAATTTCTTTCGTATCCGACAGACCGCAGCCAAAAGCGATAACATCAGCCTTATCAGCCTTTTGCAAAAGACTGTCAACACATTCACGGCTAAGCACTCCGTCGTTATCTGCCATCGGATATGTCATAACCTCGTGCAGTGCCGTTTCGAAAACAGTATTAAGGCTATCGCAACAGGCAAGAGTTACAAGTCCGCCGCCGCTCCTCACTGCCGCTTTTGACGCAAGTATACCTGCGCCTGTAAGTCCTTTTGACCCGGCAACAATAAATATCCTGCCAAAGTCGCCCTTATGAGATTCCCTTTTCCTTACGGGGATGGAATTTTTGACGGTTTTATATGAAATTACGCCCTCGTCATCGGTATCTGTTTTTGCAACTGCACGGGCAAAGCACTCGCACCCTTTTTTCTGCTCTGCTATTGCCACGGCAACGGCAAAACCGCCGTCATGAGATATGGTGACCTCTACGCTATCGATTGCCATACGGGAAAGAATCGACTTGATATTATCGGAAAACACAAAATACGGCTTACCGTTACACTTTCGCAAAACAGATATTTCCGACAATTCAAATCCCCTTACTCCCGTGCCGATGGCTTTGGAAAAGGCTTCCTTTGCCGCGAAATTTGCCGCCGCAGTCTCCCATGGGCGTTTGGCTTTGAAACTGGCCCTCTCCTCCTCGGTAAAGCAGGTTTGCATAAATTTATCACTTACATTTTTAAAACGCACAATCTCGGCTATATCTACACCAATAAGCATAGTACCGCTCCTTATTTTACATTATTGGGGATATATAATTTTATCTTTTCGAGCATTTGTTCGTCAGGCTCGAAAATCAGTTTGATTTTCTGTCCGTCCTTGGAGAACACCGCAAAATATGCGTACCCGCTATTGCAGTATGATGATGCGTCGATTACTCTTGTGAAAGATGCACTCTCCTCTGCGGAATGTTCCGGTTTGCCAACGGGTGCAAGTACATCAAAGGTCTTTACGGAAACAGTGATGAGTCTTTTACGCTTTGAGCGGTTTCTTATACAATCAATATCGAGTTCACCGTTTGTCAATATATACTCATATTCAATATTAAAAGACATTACAAGATAATACGAGCCTACCACTATGCCTACCGTAAGCAAAAATGCTACACTGCCAAAAGGAGTAAACAAAAACAATCCACACACCGCCACAAGTACCACCGTTGCAAGGAAAATACCGAGAATCATAAGAATCTCTTTTATTCCCTTTCTTTTTTGTACGATATGTTCGCAAAAAATATCCATTTTTTATCCTCCGTATTCCGTTTTATAACACAAGCAGGCATATTGCCATATCAAGACGACTGCCTGCTGTATAAGTTTTATTATATATCCTTTATCTTGGGATTGACAATATCACGCCAGTCAAGATCTCCCCGTTCAAGACCGTGAATTAAAACCTCCGCAGTTGCCACATTGGTTGCAAGAGGAATATTATGCACATCACATAGTCTTATAAGTCCCGATACCTCAGGTTCCTGAGGTTGATATGTGAGAGGGTCGCGGAAAAACAACACAAGGTCAATCTCATTATATGCAATACGCGCTCCTATCTGCTGGTCCCCACCCTGGGGGCCTGACAGGAATCTGTGTACTTTAAGTCCCGTAGCGTCCGCTACCAAACCACCGGTTGTGCCGGTAGCAAACAAAGTATGGTCAGACAAAATAGATGTATATGCTATACAAAACTGCACCATCAGTTCTTTTTTCTTATCATGGGCAATAAGGGCTATGTTCATTAGAGAATCATCCTTTCCTGTATTAGTTATTGTCGAATTATTAAATGTCTGCCTTTTTTGAAAAAAGTTTTTTGAGTTTTACAAAGAATTTGTCTTCATCCACCATTTCCATAATCGGCACTCTCTCTCCGGTTAGTCTACGGGCTATATTTCTGTACGCACATCCGGCAACAGAGTTTTTCATCTCCGCAACACATTCACTTTTATCCGCTGCAATTATTATATTTGTATCCTCCGGTATTACTCCTACAACCGGAACACACAAAGCATCTATTGCATCGTCTACATTCATCATATATCCATGCTTTATCAGGTTGGGACGTATTCTGTTAATAACAAACTTTACATCCTCTATACCATTTTCATTAAGCAGGTCTATGATTCTGTCCGCATCGCGGATTGCCGCCTTTTCCGCAATAGTGACTACTATCGCCTTATCTGCACCCGCAACGGCATTTTTAAAGCCCTGCTCAATACCTGCCGGACAGTCTATAATAACATAGTCCGCATCCTGTTTTAAGCGATCACAGAGTTTTTTCATCTGCTCTCCGTTGACGGCTGTTTTATCGCAAGTCTGCGCCGCAGGTAAAAACATTAGTCCCGGATGACGGCTGTCTGTAAGCAGCGCCTTTTCATACAGGCTCTCATCATTTATAACATCTACTATATCATAAACAATGCTATCCTCCAAACCTAAAACAACATCAAGATTCCGCAATCCGATATCGGTATCGACAAGGATAACCTTTTTACCCAACGCCGCAAGAGCAACACCTAAATTGGCTGTGGTGGTGCTTTTACCTACACCGCCTTTTCCCGATGTTATAACAATTGCTTCTGCCATATCATTGTTCCTCCTGACACAACAGTTCTACACTATATACTACAACATATATTATTACTTGTCTACATATTATAAAAATTTTTACTGTTTTGTAATTTTTACGGCAACAGAGAATTCTTATAATAATAATTATCCTTCTGCCGCACCGAACCGATTTTAAAATAAGCATCGAAAATATCTTTGGCAACAGGGGCAACTGAATTACCTGAACCTGCATTTTCTATTACAACTGACACGGCAATCTGCGGGTTATTATAAGGAGCAAACGCCACAAACACACCATTTGCCACACCTGTGGAAACCTGTGCCGAACCGGTTTTTGCACAGACCTCTATGGGATAGTTGCCAAACACATTCGCCGCCGTTCCGCCCTCCTGACAAACCATCCGCATACCCATAGCAATAGCGTCTTTGGTGGAGTCCTTCATTTTAATCGTACCTAAAACCTCAGGCTCTCCCGACACGGCTTCATCTCCCGTCTGTCTGTCCCGTACATTTTTGAGCAAACGAAGTTTATATCGCGTTCCGCCGTTGGCAATGGTTGCGGTGTATCCTGCCAGTTGCAAGGGAGAAAAAAGGTTAAATGACTGACCTATTGACATCTGCAATGTGTCACCGGGGAACCACTGTTGTTTAAATACCTTTTCCTTATACTGCGGATTGGCAAGGGTGCCTTTTGTTTCACCCTCAATTTCAATGCCGGTATATTCACCAAGGCCTATACGCTTTCCGTACTGTACAAGTTTATTGACCCCGAGCATACGGCCCACATCGTAAAAGAAATAGTTACACGAATCTCTTATGGCTTCGGAAATATTGACAGGACCATGGGTTCTGCCGGTATCGGAGTATATCCAGCAGTTAAATTTCTGCCCGTAATACTCATACACACCCTTATCTTCTATTCGCGTATGCGTGGTTACAACACCCTCTTCAAGAGCCGCTATTGAAGTGAGCATCTTAAAAGTTGAACCCGGCTCGTACGCTCCGCTTACGGCACGGTTAAACATTGGCTTTAAGGGGTCTTTATAAAGTCTGGAATAATCCTCATCAAAGGTTTTCAGATTAAATGTGGGATAGTTGGCTATGGCAAGAATCTCGCCTGTATTAACATCAACCGCTACACACGCGCCTGCCGCCGCCCTGTTGCCGCGTCCGTCACTTACCTGCAAAGATTTTATAGTCCTCTCCAAAGACTTTTCGGCTGCAAGTTGAATATCTGCATCTATGGTGAGCATTGCATTATTACCCGCAATCGGAGCAACCTCATCAGTTATAAGGGCGGTCTTGCCCTGTACCGTCTGCTCAACACTGCTCCTGCCGTCTTTACCGCGTATATATTTTTCAAGGTATTTTTCCATTCCGTCTTTACCGATAATGTCATTCATACCGTAATTTTCGTCTTTTAACTGTTCGTATTCTTCCTGATAGATAATGCCCACTCTGCCGAGGATATGTGACGCCATATTATCGTTTGCATATTCACGAACGGAGTTGGTGATAATATTGACTCCCGCATACTCCATACTCCGCTCCCTGAGTATCATAACTACCGACATATCCACATCGGGAGCAAAAATATACGGATTGCTTATACTGAAATTTCGGGTCGTCATCTCATAACGGACACCTATTATCTTTCTCTTTTCAACAGCGGTATAGGTATCTGCTACACCATACTTTTTACACAAAGCATCAAAAAACGCAGTGGCGTTATGCTCTTTCACCTTAAAGTCCTTACAAAGGGCGGCAATCTTTTGATCTCTTTTTTCACCTTCATAAGCATCAAAAGTAAACGCTGTTCCATCGCCGTTTAATTGAAGAGTGTCTGTATATTTCTGCCCGTAGGCATCCATAAGGCTTATAAGCGAAAGGATGGTTCTGTTAAGTTCTTCATCGCCGGAGGGAGTCTTTTGAATCTGAACGGCAAAACCTATACGGTTAGTAACCAGTGTCCTGCCGTTACGGTCAAGAATCTCACCGCGGGGTGCAGTTACCCTTACAGAACGCACAAGACGACTCTCGCTCGTTGCTGCATACTCTGCCCCGTTTATAACTTGAAGGTCAACCAGGCGTATAAGTATGAGAAAAGCAAGAATCGCCGTAAGCACATATAAAAATATTATTTTACCGTAACCGTCTTTTTCAGGCATATTTCTCACACTCCTTCCGCCTTGTAATTATCAGTCAAACAAAGAATGGCCCGTACGGATTTTCAGAAATCTGCGGTACAGCATATATACAAATGGTGCAAACACCGCATTATACAGTGCCTCCACTAAAACAACCCGAAAAATCATATACCAGAATGAGGAATCACCGAAGATAGCAAAATTGAAAAATGCATACACAACTTCATATACAACTGTGCTAAGAACCACTACAAAAGTCGCCGAACGCAGGGTGTCACGAAAAAACTCCTGACCTGCAAAAACCACCAAAAGTGCAAGATACATCATAAGGACGGCATTAAAGCCCAACGTTCTGCCGGAGGAGATATCCATTAAAATACCCGCTATACCTCCGTATACCGCGGCGCCTACCGGCTCGTTTACAAGTGAAAAGCACACAACCGACACCAGAATCAAAGACGGGGACACTTTAAAAATCGCTATCTCACGGACAAGGGTTGTCTGCAAAATATATGCCGCAACAAGCAATACATAAGATATTATATACCGTTTTTTGCGAGTACTCATACTTTATGCTCCGCCTCCCCCGCTTTGCAATTTATTTGATCCCTGTTATGATAAACACTTCTGAAACAGAATCAAAATTTACTGCCGGTTCAATTATCGCCTGCTGCGAAAGTCCTGTTCCGTCAGCAGATACTTCTTTTATTTTGCCTATATAAATCCCTCTGGGATATATTCCGCCCATACCCGAGGTTTCAAGGTCGTCACCCGCAGTTATAACAGAATTTTTATTTATATACACCATACGGCACAAACCCTGCTCCTGCAATTTAAGGTCACCCTCTATCACCGCAGAATCGCCCGTTCTCTTTACAACCGCCGCCACAGATGCCGTCGAATCTATCAGGGAAACCACCTTTGAATATGTAGTCCCGGCCTCTGATACATACCCTACCAAGCCTTTGCTCGTAATAACGGGATTGCCCGTGGCAACTCCGTCTGCCGTACCTTTATCCACAGTAAAAGCATTGAACCAGTTACTTGCCTCTTTGGCAATAACCTCTGCCGCCTCTGTTTCATACTGTACTGTCCTCTCGCGCATTTCCAGCATCGCTCTTAAACGGGAATTCTCTTTTTTAAGTTCTTCCGTTTCGCGGATTTCTTTTTCCAATACCGCGATTTTTTCGGCTAATTGCTTATTCTCGGTTTCGTATTTATCCATATTGAATATAAACGAAAAAAAGCCCTGAGTCGAAGTGATACACTTACTTATTACCTTTTGCACAGGCGATATCACAACGCCCACTGCGTTACTGACAAAATTGGGCTTTGCCGAAGGAATGGCAGACAATGCCATAACAAGCACAAGCAAAACTGTTACTGCAATTAAAACAATCTTTCCCTTATTACGCTCAAAAAAAGGCATTTGTCCACCTCCTTTTATCTGTTTTAATTATTACTTAAAATGTTTTTGACTTGATGAGTACTTTTTTGAGCACGTCTATCTCTTCTAAAACCTTACCTGTACCCAGTACAACACAATCAAGCGGAGTTTCCGCTATATTTACAGGCATACCGGTTTCAAGTTCGATAAGTTTATCTAACCCTCTGAGCAACGCTCCGCCGCCGGTGAGCATAATTCCTCTCTCCATAATATCAGCAGAAAGTTCGGGGGGAGTTTCTTCAAGTGTATTCTTGATGGCGTCTATGATGCTTCTGAGAGGCTCGTCCAATGCACGACGGATTTCCTGTGAAGTTACATAGATATTCTTGGGCAGTCCCGTGATAAGGTCACGGCCTCTTACTTCCATATTGGACTCCTCTGCCATTTCAAACGCTGAACCGATTTCAAGTTTTATTCTTTCGGCAGTTCTCTCACCGGTCATAAGATTACATTCTTTTTTGATATATCCTATAATGGCATCGTCAAACTCATCACCCGCTACGCGCAACGACTGGCTTGTAACAATACCGCCAAGAGATATTACGGCTACCTCACTGGTACCTCCGCCGATATCTACAACCATACATCCCGTAGGCTCTTCTACCGGAAGTGATGCACCGATTGCCGCAGCCATAGGCTCTTCTATAAGATAAACCTCTTTGGCGCCTGATGCCAGGGTTGCTTCCTCTACTGCTCTTTTTTCTACCTCTGTAACGCCTGAGGGTACACACACTACTACTCTCGGCTTAATAAAACCAAGACCTGTCTGTGCTTTTTTGATAAAGTATTTAAGCATTGCCTGTGTAACCTCAAAATCGGCTATTACACCGTCTTTCAAGGGACGTATTGCCACAATATTACCCGGTGTTCTTCCAAGCATAGCCTTTGCATCGTTACCTACTGCAAGAACCTGTTTGGTTTCTTTGTTTATAGCAACAACCGATGGCTCGTTGGCAATAATGCCTTTTCCTTTCAAATGTACAAGGGTATTGGCTGTACCCAAGTCGATACCGATATCTTTTTTCATTTTTCTATCCCCTTATCCTTTTATAGTGAAATATTAAATTCTTTTTTCATTAGTTCATTAAGTGCGCACAACGGAAGTCCTACCACATTGAAATAATCGCCGTCGATGCCGTCCACAAAAAGCCCTGCTCTGCCTTGTATACCATAACCTCCTGCTTTGTCAAAAGGAGCGCGACTTGCTATATACGATTCAATTTCACCATCGTCAAGTTCCCTGAAATGTACTTCTGTTACCTCGTACCCCGATGCAGTTTTGCCGTCGGTGGTATCCGTTACGGAAAAACCCGTATAAACCTGATGGGTATTGCCGCTCAACATTTTGAGCATCCGCCGTGCATCTGCATCATCAACAGGTTTACCGATTATCTCACCGTTATACACAACCACAGTGTCCGCTGCTATTACATAATGTCCCTTACCGCATCCGCTGCCGATTGAAGTGCCCTTTAACAGCGCAAGTTCCTGAACATAAAGTTGAGGCGGAAGGTCTTTGGGAACCTGATTCTCGTTAATATCGCTTACCGCAATATCAAACTTGACTCCCATATCCTTTAAAAGTTCACAGCGTCTTGGTGATTTTGACGCCAGAATGAACTTTGACTTTTTCATAATACATCAACCTTTATATCAATTCTTTTAACACATTCCCTTATTACAAAGCCTGTACAGATACCCGCTACAAGAGAAATCGCAAGTAAAATCCCAAGATACGGCACAAGGGCATTACTCCTTACAACAAACCATGCCACTGCTACCTGAGCAGTATTATGGGCAGCCGCACCGCAAACACTTACACCCACCGGAGTTACGCGGTGAGAGAAAAGTCTGTAAACCACTGTCATAACAAGTGCGCTGAACACTCCGCCGACAAGACTGTAAACAAAAGCGTTGAAGCCGCCGTAAAGCGCCGAAGAAATTATGCTACGCACAACGCTTATAAGTATACACTCCCAACCGCCGAAAATATACAGTGCCACCACCGTGACAATATTGGCAAGACCGAGTTTGCCTCCCGGAATTGCAGGCAGAAGCGGAAGCATACTCTCTATTATACCAAGTACCGCACCGGCGCCTGAGAGGATTGCCAGTATAAGTGTTTTTTTGAGTTTACTCATAAACTTCACCCATCAAAGACCAGGTTTTGGGCTCGGTTATTTTTATATTTACAATTTTACCTATAAGAGCCGCATCTCCTTTAAAGTGAACAAGTTTACCCCCGTCCGTTCTGCCGGTAAGAGTGTCGGCATCCGTCTTGCTCTCTCCCTCTACAAGCACAGGAAGTATTTTATCTTTATAAGTGCTGTTGATTTCAGCACAGATACGGTTCTGCACTTCAAGGAGTCTGTTGAAGTTTTCTTTCTTCTCCTCAGGGGAGATGACATCTTCCATAGTAGCCGCAGGAGTTCCTGCACGTTTGGAATATATGAAAGAAAACACAGTGTCGTAACGTACTCTTTCCAGCAGATCTATGGTATCTTCAAACTCCTCATTAGTTTCTCCCGGGAAGCCTACTATTATATCAGTTGATATGGTTATATCCGGCATATACTCCCTCGCCTTATCTATGAGAGTAAAGTATTTTTCCCTTGTATAGCCTCTGTTCATAGTTTTAAGCACTCTGTTATTACCGCATTGAACAGGCAGATGCAGTTGCTTACATATATTATCGTGTCTGCTCATAACAAGAAGCAGTTCCTCGCTGATATCTTTGGGATGCGAAGTCATAAAACGTATACGTTCTACGCCCTCCACACCGGCAACTTCATCGAGCAGTTTGGCAAAACTTACATCAGTACCTTTGCCGTAAGAATTTACATTCTGCCCAAGAAGCATTATCTCTTTATAACCTTGCTGAGCAGCAGTGCGAACTTCGGCGATAATATCTTCCTTCCGTCGGCTGCGCTCTCTGCCGCGGACATAAGGTACTATACAGTAAGTACAAAAATTATTACAACCGTACATTATGCTGACAGAAGCACACACCCCCTCGTTACGTTTGATGGGGAGTCCTTCGTGGATTTCGCCGCTTATGTCCTCTACATCGACTATAAAATCGTGCTCTCCCTCCGCCTGACGTACGAGGTCTTTAAACTTATGCAAAGCATGAGTTCCAAAAACTATATCTACATGCTTATATACCCTTTTTATCCTGTCGGCAACATTTGCCTCCTGCATCATACATCCGCATACGGCAATTATAAGATGAGGTTTTGCTCTTTTAAGCCCTTTGAGCGCACCGATATTGCCGTATACTTTAAGTTCGGCATTCTCACGCACGGCACAGGTATTATATACTATAAGGTCTGCCTCGGCCTTGTCCTCGCAGAGTGTGTAGCCTATCTCCGACGCCATACCGGCGATTTTCTCGGAGTCGCTGACATTCTGCTGACAACCGTAGGTCTCTATATATATCTTCTTATTCAAATTAACAACTCCAACACAGAATTAAGGCAAACTTCACCCAATACAGTATTATAATACCACACTTATTTTGTCTTGTAAATAAAAAATAATCCGTTTTTTGTCTGTATTATTGGTTTGACGACAAAAAAGCGGGTGTTTACACACCCGCTTTGTTTAATGTATACTGTCGACATCAATTTTAGGAAGTTTCCACAGATATTTTTTTGCAAGTAAACGTATTGTAACGATAGACAACAAGCCCAAAACCATACCTGTTGTATGCAATGGGGTGTATGTCCTCATTACATAATGCAATGTGCCGCCAAATATTGACGCCAGTGCATATATGTGCTTTTTTAAAACATAAGGAGTTTTATCTACCAGAATATCACGGACAATTCCGCCGCCTATTCCTGTTAAGACTCCCATTGCAATCACGAAAACCGCTCTCTGTTCATAGCCCGATGCACACGCCACCTCGGTACCGATAATGGTGAATGCCGCAAGGCCTATTGCGTCGAAAATATTATTTGCTTCATCAATCTTTAACATAAGATTTCTGAGTTTATCTACTTTTATGTATGCTACAACAAAAACTACAACCGCAACAATTACAGCCAGAATAACCATCGATAGATTCGAAAAAATCATCGGCGGGGTCTTGCCTAAAAACAAATCCCTCATCATACCGCCGCCAAATGCCGTAACACAGCCCACGAGTACTGTGCCGAACAAATCCAGTCCGCTGCTGGCTGCAATAATTGCCCCGGAAATCGCAAAGGAAACTGTTCCGATGATTTCCATAACAAGCATAATAGTATCAATCATATTAAAGACCCATTTCCTCTTTTACCTGTCTGAAACAATCTACAATATAAAGAATATCTTTTTCATCCAGTGCGGCTGAAAGTTGGGTTCTTATTCTTGCCTTACCCTTAGGTACAACGGGATAAGAGAATGCAACTACATACACACCTTTTTCCATCATACGTTTTGCCATTTCCACTGCCTTATGCTCGTCATAGAGCATAACGGGAATAATGGGTGTTCCGCCGTCCATTACATCAAGACCGATTTCTTTGATTTTTTCGGCAAAGAGTTTTGTGTTGGCGAAAAGTTTTTCACGCATCGACAAATCGTTTTCGATAAGTTCCAAAACTTTTAAAGATCCTGCTGCCACTGCCGGTGCAAGGGTATTTGAGAACAAATACGGTCTTGATCTCTGACGGAGAAGGTCGATGATTTCTTTTCTGCCGGAAGTGAAACCGCCGGACGCACCGCCCAAGGCTTTACCGAAAGTACCGGTTATAATATCTACTCTGCCGGCAACTCCGCAATGCTCGGGTGTTCCTCTGCCGGTTGCGCCCATAAAGCCTACTGCGTGGCTGTCGTCAACCATTACAAGGGCATCGTATTCCTCTGCAAGGTCGCAGATGCTTTTAAGGTCTGCTACTATTCCGTCCATAGAAAACACGCCGTCGGTGGCAATCAATTTGATTCTGCAATCTTTGGCTTCTTCAAGTTTTGCACGGAGATCTTCCATATTGTTATTTTTGTATCTGAATCTTTTTGCTTTACAAAGTCTTATACCGTCAATAATACTTGCATGGTTGAGTTCGTCACTGATAACGGCATCTTCTTCGCCAAGCAATGTCTCAAAAAGACCGCCGTTGGCGTCAAAACATGAAGAATACAATATTGTATCCTCTGTACCCAGGAAAGAACTAACCTTTTCTTCAAGGTCTTTATGTAATTTCTGTGTACCGCATATAAAACGAACGGAAGAAAGTCCGTAACCGTACTGCTTATAACATTTTGTTGCCGCTTTGATTACCTTGGGATTATCGGCAAGACCAAGGTAGTTATTGGCACACATATTAACTACTTTTTTACCGTCGGAGAGTTTTACCTTTGCGCCCTGGGGTGTCATAATGATTTTTTCATTTTTAGTAAGTCCCTCTTTTTCTATAACTTCGCATGTTTCTTTAAAATATTTTAATGCAGTTTTCATAATCAATTCTCCCCCATTAGTTAAGTTTTGTCCAATCCATTATTACCTTACCGCAATTACCGCTGTTCATCGCTTCAAAGCCTTTTTCAAAATCAGTGATATCTATACGGTGGGTAATGATGTTTGAAATATCAAGACCACCCTGAATCATAGCAGACATCTTATACCAGGTTTCGTGCATTTCTCTGCCGTAAATACCCTTGATAATAAGGCCGTTGAAAATGATTTTTGACCAGTCTACCTTACTGTCGCTTTTAAGCAGTCCGAGAAGGGCTATCTTTCCGCCGGGAATCATATGGTCAATCATTGAATTAAGCGCAATCTCGCTTCCTGACATTTCAAGACCTACATCAAAGCCCTCTCTGATAGAAAGTTTTTCCATTACATCTTCAAGGCTTTCTTTGGCTGTGTTAACAGTATATTCTATGCCGAGTTTTTTGGCAAGTTCCAGTCTTTCGTCTTTTATATCTGTTATTACAACGTGACGGGCTCCTACAAACTTACACACTGCCGCCGCCATAATACCAATGGGACCCGCACCTGTAATGAGTACGTCCTCACCTACTATATTGAAGGAAAGTGCTGTATGTACTGCATTACCGAAAGGATCGAATATTGAATACATCTCTTCGGGGATATCCTTTTCGCATCTGCGCACATTCTGCTGAGGAATAACAAGATACTCTGCAAATGCACCATCTCTGTTAACGCCGACTCCCACAGTATCCTTACAAAGGTGGCCGTGTCCCGCAAGACAGTTACGGCATTTACCGCAGACAATATGTCCCTCGCCGG